>NZ_JAHHPN010000088.1:0-13208 GCF_024606325.1 Endozoicomonas sp. ONNA1 | reverse complement strand
GCGAGCTATTTGACGAAGAAGCAGGAATTTTTAGACCAATTTATTGCAACCGCAGTAGGACAGCCTTAAGTCCGACAGGCTGCTAGTCACCCTCGGGGATGATAAATTTTCGACGGCAAAAAAATGGCTTGATTTGATCCCAATATGTTTGTGAAACGGCAACAGATACCATTGTACGTTCCTGATGCGCATGTATCAGTTAACCATTACCATAGACAACTGTCTGAGACGTAAGGTGGGAGGCAGAAAGTCGTGACAGCCCACAGAAATCGCCGCTTCTATCAGCTGAGCGATGGAGTGTACTTCAAACTTTTTTTTCAGATGCTCAATGTGGGACCGGATGGTATTTTCAGACAGTGACAGAATACCTGCAATCTGCTTAATCTGTTGATTACAAATCAGGAAAAACAGCACCTCTGACTCTCTGGGGCTCAGACTGGGCATAACGCCTATGCGGAATGTCGACTGACCTTTGGCTCGACCATCCAGTTTCATCAGGCAGCGTATATTCAAAGCAGCCTTCATCCAAGACTGTGTCACCGAATGACCATGACTAAGCACCCCGTCTATCTGGTGCAGATGGTTGTAGTGAGGTTTTTTCCTGGAAATGTAGGCAAACCAGCCATTTCCTCCCGGATGCACATTCAGGACAGTAATCTCTTTTTTCTCGCTGACACAAATGTTGTTCTGCGCCACAATCTGGTCAGAACAGCAAGAGAATATAGGTGCCGGAATCTCCGAAAACCGTTTACCACATACTTTGTAGCGCAGGGGAATACCATACAACCAGAGAGAGTGCTCATTGAGATAGAACGCTCTGTCGTGACAGTCATGAACCCCCCAGGCCTGCAAGTGGTCGTGTTCCATAAAATGCATGAAGTCACTGGAGAGCTCTGGAGCAGAAGATACGTTATCGATAGAGATCATTTTTGTTATCACAATCATTATGACTCAAGACACCAAGTTTGCTCCTGACCACCGTGGCCCAACATAACGAATTACAATCCGGACAGCACTCTGAAGCACTCCCCGGAAGCCAGCTCAAAGCAACATGAGTCCCAATCCATTCAGTTGTAATTCAGGGCAAACCCAACCTAAGAATGAACAAGGATAGACCAATATCGACCATACCTGTGCGAACGATCATACTTTTAAAATTAAACATGAGTACCATTCAATAAACTCCATGTAAATCTGCAAGTGTTTTGATTGGACAGGTAAAAATGTGATGTCTAAGCTTCCCGCTACTCAGGCGGACTCTCAAGTAATCCGTTAAATGCGGGGATTACCCTTTTCTTTTGGTATTTATTTTACAGGTGGTTCATAGTTTCATGGAAATACTTTCAAGCCTGCTTCTGGCCTTGATTCTCCCTTTTTGTTCTTCTCTATGGGCTGTGAATAATGAGATCAGTGCAGATGACCTTTTGCCATACGATCCTCAGGAGGGTGGTGCTATCTCTGAAAGAGACAGAAGAGAGGCTCGAAGAGGCGGAGGCTCCTCAGGTGGCGGAAAAAGTAGCAGTTCCAAAGGAGGCGGTTACAAAGGTGGTGGTTACAAAGGTGGCGGCTCAAAAGGAAGTGGTCACAAGGTGACGAGCTACATAAAATCGTCAGCATCAAAAGCCAGAGTTAAAATTGCAAAATTCATGAAAGGTTATTCGATGACCACCTCTAAAAAAATATCTGTCTCAATAAACCCGCTGGGTAAGTCCTTGCGGGGGAGTCAGGCAATAAACAAGATTGAGTCAAAAGTCCGCTTTCAGGCTAAAGAATCTGATTTTCTTTACTACACACTTAGGGGACATGCATCACTGAAAAATTTGTTCCATCTGATTTTAATCGAAGATCCGGAAGACTCCTCAGAATTGTATCTTGGTTTCTATGAAGAGGATGAAGGTAGTGTTATTGATACAGCTGTTTTAAGTGCAACGCCTGCGCCCATCTTTTTGCAGGACGTTTTATATAAGTCTGACACATCAGCTCCTGCAATCAATGGCACTATTACCAAAAGCACGGCTCTGCCAACTCATTCAGGTCAGCCTTTAAACAAGACTTTTATAAATACAAATTCGACCTCCCAAAATACAACCGGGTTACGCGACTTGATGCCAAAGGAGCGTGAGTTTAAGCCCTTCAGACCCATTCTAAGCTTGAAAAAAGAGCTGGAATATTCAATCGAAGTGGCTTGGAAATCAAGGGATGTAATAACGTCGGCAACAATGTCTGATACCAGTGATATGACCTATACAACAGTCAGCCCTTCAGCAACACTGTCTTCGTCGCTACAGTCCTCGTCAATATCATCTTCGACGAAACAAGTGCTGCCAGACGCCTCTGAGGCTATTCCGGAAAATGTCGGCACGCAGATTATTATCAAAAATAAAGAGGGAATGATTCTGGCAACATTAAATCTTGATCTGGAGCCTGGGTATTTTTCATTCAGTGATGAAAATGGATATGTACTGGAATACAGAATTGACGAGTTTGGTATTCATCAGCTAACAAAAATCCACACTGAAACTGAATATGCGAACGAAAACAGATACAATTTTTTCTTTCCAGAACAGCATCAGGATTACAGCGGCGTGTACGCGTTTCTCGGTGGGTTTTGCGGGTTTATAGTAGTTGCCGGGGCTTTGTCAGTATTAGCAGTCCATTGTGGAAATCGTCGGGCGAAGACACTTCATGGAACGCCTTTGTAAAAATGACCCTGAGCTTCTGTATACGTTTCCCTTTTCTCCAGCTGCAGCATTGATGGCGTTACTGCTGCGATATTATCAACGATATTTTACCGATAGTCTGGAGCAGGGAAGCAACTGTATTCCTCATGGAAGCGATGACATAATTTTAATACTTTATTTTCTTCCTTTGCTCATCAACATTAAGCGCAACCTCAGAGCATGCAGTGACGCTGGATGATCGGAGTCCTTGAAAAAATTCACCGAATAATTTCGCTCATCCTCACCACGAAACCTCAGGCACATCAACCAGGGCAATACCAGCCATTCGCCCTGTGGTATGCATGGCTGCCAACCTTTTCGGGTCCCAATGAACCATCGCTCCCTATACCAGCGTATAGCAAGCACACTGGTGCCAAGACTTTTTTTTAGCTGTGACAGGTAATAATAAACGGCATAGGCATTCAGGACTGCAAACAACAATATGGTACAGAGGAAGTTAAGAGATGTGAAAAACAATGCCATACTGGCAAAAAGATAACAGAAAACAGTTAGTATGAAGTGACGAACAGAGAAACCTGCCCGCACTTCAATCAGAGAATCATTGGGCCCTGACCGCATCCTTCAAACCACTATCTAAAGCTTTATCCAAACCGCTATCCAAGCCACTTCGGGCATATTGCAGAACCTTGTCCACCATACTCGCCAGCTCGGGATCCTGAGGACGACCATCCCCCATAAACCAGGCAAACAGATCCGGATCTTCACAATCGATTAATTTCAAATAGACAAACTGATCTTCTGCAGACAGTTTTTTAAAAACCTGATTGGTGAAGGGCTCCAGCAAGACATCAAGCTCCAGCATACCGCGTCGACTGTGCCACTGCAGGCGTCTGAAATCATCAGCGCTTAACATTTTCGGAATACTCCCTTGATCGAGTTCAATCAACCGGAAAAAACAGAAAGCCTTGTCATAAGACTCTGGGAAAGTTGTCTAAATGCAGGCAAGACAAGCTCCCGGCATTCAGTGAGAAGCATTATACGGTTTAGTTAGCGCTCTGAATACTCTATATTATGACAATCAACGTCCACCCGCCCTTGTCTGTATCCATTTGCAAGCCAGCAAGGATACTGAAAATCAGAACACTGACCAGAACAAAACATTGAAGAGAATGGATCATGACTAACGATCGAGAAGAAAGATTCCAAACGTTTTTTACTGAGCGGGGGGCTCGTTATGAAAACGGCAAACTGCTTGGCTTTGGTGAGCCCTCTTCAACATCCGAACCGGAAAAGCCGATATTATCTGTTCTAAACCAGAAAGCACTTTTGCAGGTTTCTGGCCCCGACAGTATGAAGTTCCTCCAGGGACAACTCACCTGCAATCTTGATACGCTAACGACTGGTCAGTTTTCTGGAGGAGCGGCCTGCACCCCCAAGGGCAGAATGTTCACCAGCTTCATTCTGCTCAAGGCCAGTGAAGATCAATTCATGATGGCTATGCACCAGGGACTGGTTGAAAGCACTCGGAGCTGCCTGGGAAAATACGCTGTTTTTTATAAAACCGAGCTGACCCCTGACCAGAAGTACGTCTGCCTGGGACTGTCAGGAAATGCCGTTGAAGAGAAAATAGCCAGTGTCTTTAATGACGTTCCCGATGGCAACAGCGCACTCGATATTGATCAGCAGGGCTGGCTTCTGAATGTTTCCGGGAGCGTGAATCGTTTTGAACTCTGGATTACCTTCGAGCATCTGGCAACACTTTGGGAAAAACTCACTGAGCAGTTCACACCCAAAGGGCAACACCACTGGCAACTGCTGGATTGTCTCGCTGTTGAGCCCAGCCTGTCACCGGAAACTGCCAATAATTACATTCCACAGCACCTGAACCTGCCATCGCTGAAAAGTGTCAGCTTCAGAAAAGGCTGCTATACCGGCCAGGAAATTGTTGCCCGCATGCAAAATTTGGGGCAGCTAAAGAGTCGTTGCTATCGCCTCAGCTCGGACCAACAGCTGACAGTTGAACCTGATACACGACTGTTCAATAGTGCAGGCAAAGGGATAGGCGAAGTAATTGAGAGTATTCAAACCGGTCAGGGAACCGAGCTGCTGGCAGTCATTCGGGTCGAATCTGCCCAAGAGAATGATGTACGACTGGAGGGTGAAGAAGGTCCAAAACTCAATTGCCAACCACTGCCTTACGAAATAGATCCTAAACAGGAACTGCAATATTAAAACCTGTTTGATTGCCCATAAGTGAGTCCATAAGTCAGGGTACCTGCACATTAATGCAGGTACCTTTGTAAACCTCAAACCCGCCCCCATTCTTTAAATCCAAACACACCTAGCTCCAAAGTTGTGGCATGGTGAGGAAGCATGTTAGATTCGGTGATCTCAAAACCACAGTGCTATCTTTATGAGTTTGTAAAATTTCGACTCATGTATATCAACAGTATCAACCCCCAATGATCCGCTACATTAATTTATAACTTAGAGGTAGTTCCTGACCATCCAATTTCTTTTTCTCCTCAAGACTATAACAGCGTAACGAATGATCACCTCTGCATGAGGGAACTTATTAAGGAATTCTTCATCTACTATTTGATGCCAAACTAGCAAGACGGTAATATTCTTTTTAGGATCACTCACCAAGAAATCACCAAGGATTTTTTTCTCTATGCTGGCGTTAATTATTCTGTCGGTAATAAATACTTTATTCATTTGTGCTTTTCAATCTAACGAATTTATGCGTGATTAGTTTTTTTGTGATAAAAATAAGGATAACTACAACACTGATAGCTATTCCGAGGCGTATTAGCAAAATTGCGACTATATCAGCTCCAAAAATAGCAAAGATCAGCGTTTCTTCAATTAAACCATGAGCCAGCAGCAGGAAAGTTAAAAGATAAAGCCTCTGCTCTTCCTCAACGGACTTTATATCTTTAAGCAGGATACCCGCTCCATATGTGACTCCTAAAAGACAGCCAACGGTCATGCTTGATAGATATGTGTGTTTATCTAATAACGCTTTAAAAAATGCTCGCTTTTTAATTAGGTCAAAAGCCACTACCAGTGTGGCCACCAAAATCGAAATTTTCAGTGTCAGCAAAAGTGCATTAGAAAAAGCCCCCAATACAAGTGCGCCAAATGAAGCATATTCAGCTTTTACTTGACTGCTCCCTACGCTGCCTACCAATTCTTGAGGCGTTAAAAATGATGCCACCCAAGCCCCTAAAATGCCTAAGCACAAACGGGATATCCAATGTATATGGATGGGAAACCCCACTTTTTTCATTACGGCAGACTCCAGGGGAATGGAGTGACATATCGCAATAAATGTGCCTACTATCGTCCATTCATAAGGCGAAAGATCAAGTCCTGAAGCAACTGCTATACCCGCGTAAATATTAAGAAAAAAGCTGGCTGCGAAAGCTACAGCTACGTCGGCTGGCAATTTAAGTAATTGAGTAGCAGGCTCAAAAATGAAACCTACATAGTCGACCACCCCTAGATATTGCAAAACTTCACTCAGCATTGAGAAAGGAATGACCAGTTTTGCAATCATTAGGATTATTCGTTTAGATTCTTTGATACTTTCTTTCATAAATCGTCCCAGCTATACGAAGTTATAGTCAATAATGAGCATGTCTCTCCAGCCTGGCTGATCTTGTAGTGCGGGAAATAGAGGGGAAACGTCATGTTTTACAACTTCATCGTTAATTATTATGCTATCGAGGAACCAGTTTAATTGTTTATGCTCGATCGGAACATTTTTATTGCTGTAAATCCCAGACACGCCTCCCAAAACATTTTTCCGTTTAATAAGATGTTGAGAAACGAAATAATGACCATCTCTGTGTATTCCTTCAGGCGTTGGCAAGCCAACCATACTTTCTTTGGTGTTCACCCGGAACTGATGAGTATTAATGATAAGTTTTCTGGTTCTATAGTCTTCTACAGGAATGATATCAAGACAATAGTTTACAAGACTATTAAGAAGGATAGAGTTGGCAAAGTTGAGGTCAACTGGAGGAAGCCTTCTGTTTAAGCCGCCATTCAAATGATTAATATTTTTTGATTGAAAGAAGTGTTGACTTTCTCTTATCCACTGTAGCTCTTTGGTTTCAAAGTTATATTCATACCGACCAAACCTACGCTGTCGATAACTACCATTATCGTTCATATATTCATCTTTAGGAAGATCATCCCAGAAGTTACAGATGCTTTCGTAGTTTATTTCTTCATCAATACCGACTCTTAAGTCATCGCCTTTGATTACCACATAACCATATTGATCGAGCGCTCTCTTTTTTTTATTTGTATGAATAAACCTTTCTTCCCCTGTATGAGATGGCTTACAGTGTCGTGTCGTGTCGTGTCGTGTCGTTCAGATAACACTGTCTAACTCCCTATATTTAACGTTTTTTTATTGCTTGAGGTTTATAGTGTATTAAGCAATGCTAGCACTGGTTTTTAGCTCGCATCTATTTCTTACGTAAAGCTCAGCTATTAACTGGTCACCACCAGATAGGGAGCTGACACCTGCTGGAGTGCCTGTTAAAACAATATCACCCGCCTGCAAAGTAAATGCCCGGTCAATATCATAAAGTAGATCTTCAATCTTAAAAATCATCTGACCACTATTACCTCTCTGTTGCAGTTTATTGTTTTTGTATAATATCAGTTTCAGGTGATCGAGATCAGAATAGTCATCGATTTCAATAAAATCGGAAATAACTGCTGACCCCGAAAAAGCTTTTGCTCTTTCCCAAGGGTGGCCTTGCTTTTTTAATTCATTCTGGAGATCTCTCAGGGTTAAATCGAGAGCAAGACCCACCCCTCTAATGCTGTAACTTTTAGGAGCTTTCGCCTCACCGATCAAGATGGAAATTTCTAATTCATGATGGACTACCCCAAAATCTTCAGGAATGTTGAGGCTCCCTGCAAAAGGTACTACAGAAGAGAGTGGCTTTATGAACAATAATGGTGATGTTGAAATATCATTATCGAGCTCTTTAACGTGCTCCAGATAGTTTCTACCTACACAAATAATTTTACCGACTGCATAGTCAGAAGGTTTTTGACTGATAATTGGGAACATAGCTCTTTTACATCGCCGTTATTTTTACTTGTATGAAATTTGGCGAGAGCAAATATATAGATTACAAACTCGATTGTCAAATACATTACTTTTGACGTCTATATAAGCTGAATACCATTAGTTTTCAGAGGAGAACTGCTCAATGAGTAGAGAATAAAAGATTTATCAATGTCTGCAACTTGTAAATTAAATCCGCCCATTTAGAATTTAAATCCACCTAAGAGAATGATGTTTGACTGAAAGGAGGAGGATACCTGTACAGCAATGCAGGCATCCTGGTTTCAGTTTTCAGATGTTCCGATCAACCAAAGGCTGAACACTCTTTTCTCAAAGCTCTACTTCTGACTGAAAACCTTCAAGAATCTGCTCTGCTTCTTCAAAATCGTAAACTCTGATGCTTTTCTGCAGCCTGTCCAGCTTGTGTTTATCGACCTTGCCGACCAGGCCGCCCACCAGTTCAGGCAACGACTCTGAAGCAGAAACATCGCCTTCCTGAAGTTGAGTAATCATGGAACTCATCAGTAAGGACAAGCGCTCAATCTCGACCCTGCCTTCACCAACCGTTGCTTCTTCCGGGTCTTTCCCGACCAGTTGCCTGAGGCTCTCCATTACCTCTTCAAAGGCGTGTTCGAAACTTTTAAGCAGCTCTTTTGATGGCAATTCATCCCGAGTTCTCAGTGCTGCCTCCAATCGAGCCGCGGTGATATGCAAATGTTCTGCTCCAAGGCTGCCTCCAGCCCCCTTGATACCATGAACAATAAAACGGGCAGCCTGCCAATCCTGTTTATCCAGACAATCCCGGAGCTTCTGCAAGTCTTCTCCCTGATCCAGATAAAAGTTCACCAGTAACTGACGGTATAATTCGACGTTCCCTCTTACGCGGTTAAGACCATTATGAAGATGAATGCCTTTCAGTTTCTCAAGATCTTCTGCAAACTCTTTCTGCTCAGTCGCTTTAGTTACAGCAGGGCCCGATGACGCCCCTTCATCAGACACCTGGAGCCAGCGGTCTACCATTTCCTGCAACTCCACAGGGTTCAATGGTTTGGAGATATGATCATTCATACCCACCTGCAGACAACGTTCACGGTCGCCGGTCATGGCATGGGCGGTCATGGCAACAATCGGCAGATCCTTATCACCTACATTTCGACGTATGACTCTGGTTGCCTGATAACCGTCCATCCGGGGCATCTGAATATCCATAAAGACCAGATCAAAAGTGTTCGATTCAAGGATATCCACGGCCTCCTGACCATTATCTGCAAGAGTCACCGTCAGCCCCATACCTTCAAGCAACTCACGAGCTACCTGCTGGTTAATCTCATTATCTTCCACCAGCAGAATATCACCCTTGAACGTCTGCTTGCTGGCATGACTGTCGACACCCTTGCTGCCACCAACAGAGCTTTTATAATCCAGGGTGCGCAGAATGGTTTCTACCAATACGGAGCTGCTGGCCGGTTTGATCAGGAAAGCGTCCACCCTGCCAGAAGCCCTGGCCATCACTTCTTCACGGCCGTAGGCTGAAACCATGATCAATACCGGCATGGAATCAAGCTCCATGGCTCTGATCTCCTCTGCCAGTTCAATACCATCGGTCTCTGGCATTCTCCAGTCCAACAGAGTGACAGTCACAGGATTATCAGAGTCCAGATTGTGCTCTCTCAGGATATCCAAAGCGGCTGCACTGTCCTCTGCTTCCAGCGTTTCACAGCCAAAACTGTTGAGCTGGCTAATCAGTAACTTGCGGGCTTCTTCGGTGTCATCAACAACCAAGACTCGTCTGCCGACCAACGACTGGTCAGTGAGTCCAATGGACTCACCCAGACCCAGTTCCACATCAAATTGGAAGGTACTGCCCTGATCAATTTCGGACTTCACCTCAATATCACCATTCATCATATTGACCAGACTTCGACAGATGGCCAGGCCAAGACCTGTTCCACCAAACTTGCGGGTAGTCGAGCCGTCAACCTGAGAGAAAGACTCAAACAGTCGGGCCTGGTGCTCACGACTGATGCCGATACCGGTATCCTGTACTTCAAAACAGATTCTGGCAGTTTTTGAATTAATCGACAGTAGTCTTACGGTTATCCTGACGGACCCGATATGGGTAAACTTCACAGCATTGTGAATCAGGTTGATCAATACCTGTCCAAGACGAAGAGGGTCACCTTGAAGGTGGCGCGGAACATCAGGCCCGATGTCGTAGCTGAGTTCAATACCCTTCTCTTCCGCCTTTACGTTGGTGATGTCATAAACATTGTCAAAAACATCCTCCAGATTAAAATCAATGGTCTCCATATTGAGCTTTCCGGCTTCAATTCTGGAGAAATCAAGAATGTCATTAATGATACCTAACAGGGCATGGGCAGAAGACTGGATCTTAGCAACATAGTCCTGCTGCTTGTCAGACATATCGGTCTGCAACACCAGGTGACTCAGGCCAATAATGGCATTCATTGGCGTACGAATTTCATGGCTCATATTAGCCAGGAAGTTACTCTTCGCCTGGTTAGCCTGATCTGCGGCCTCTTTGGCTTTATGAAGCGTCTCCTCAGCATGCTTGCGGTCAGTGATGTCACGACCGGTAGCAGAGAGATAACCTTCACCTTCGTACTCCATATAGTTTGCCGTCACTTCAACCGGGAAAACCTTGCCATCATGGGTTTTGCGCAGGGTCTCATAAGTCATCGCCTTACGCATGGTCAGCTGGTCCCAGAGCCGCTCCCAGGAAGTCTCCGTCACCGCCGGATTGATATCCATAATACTGAGTTCCATCACCTGGTCAGGGGTATAACCCAGTGCGCGACAGGAAGACTCATTCACGTATTTGTGGCTGCCATCATGGCGGAACCAGTGAATATAATCGGCTGCCCGATCCAGGGTGAAGCGAGCCATGGACAGTTCACGCTCACGCTCTTTCTGCTCGGTGATATCCACCATGGTGCCCACGGCACGCAGTGGATGGCCCCGACTGTCCCGGAAGACGACCTTACCTTTGTTCCGAACTGTTGCGTAACTACCGTCCCTGCGTCTGATGCGGTATTCATAGACGAAGGCTTTATCCGAGTGAGCAAACTGATCGTTGAAGAAATCAACGGTAGCAATCTTGTCATCTGAGTGAATCAGGCGACGCCAACCCCCCGGAGTGTTCGCCAGCTCTCCGGCCTCATAGCCCAGCATGCGCTGATATCGAGGACTGAAATAGATACGCTCATTAGCAACATCCCAGTCCCAGAGACCATCGGAAGCGGCATCCATCGCCAGCTGATAACGCTCTTCACTGGATCTCAGGGCATCTTCGGAAAGCTGCCTTGAGCGCGCAACAGCTACCAGTTGACTGGCCCTGCGCAGGAGATCCACTTCATCACTCAACAGCTCGTCTTCGGTCTGGCGATTGAGGAATATGACCCCACCTATCTGTTCAGCGAATAACGTCATGGCAACATGAATCCCCGTTACCACGCCATCCTTACTGAGGCTCCTCAAAGATTCGCTTTTGGCTGACTGCTCACTATCAACGCTCAACTTAAGTGTTGCTATACCGTCTTCAGATGGCTGACTTCCTTGCCTGAGGGCACCCCTAAGCAGCTCATTCAATTCCCCCATTCTCAGAGACTTGTTGTCAGACCAGAAATACTCAATGGCTGAATGTCCATCCGTTCTCGAATAAACCAGGGCCGCGTCATAACTCATAAAAACGGCCAGCTTGCGGAGGAAATACTGCACTGCCTCTTCAAGCGGTTTATTAATAAACTTTCTGGAAATATCACTGAGCAGACGATCCAGATCTGAACGGGCTTTCAACTCTTCTTCGGCACGCTCCCTCTCACCGATTTCCAGAGTCAGCCTTCGATTCCAGTAAATAATCAGGATCAGCGTCACAAGGATCAGCAACAGACCGATGAACAACTCTTTATTAGGCTGCCAGCTTAATTCGGTAATAGAGACCCAGCGACTGTTGATCTCAGCCTTCTCTGCCTCAGTCAGACTGTCGACAGTTTTATGCAGAATGGAACCCAGCATGGGCCAGTCATTGCGACTGCCAAGAGCGTATTCATACTCAAAACCTGCCTCACCCACCACACGAAGATTAGTGACTTTGAGTCGATCAAGTTCAAAACTGGAAGCTGCAATGTCCGCAATTACCGCATCCAGAGCACCGCTGGAAACACGGTTAATCCCAACACTGAGACTGGCCATCGGCTTGAAATAAATGCCAGGGTGTTTGGCCCTGAAAACATCCAGAGAAGCACTACCAGGCACATAACCGACATTGCGCCCTCTAAGATCACGAATATTTTCAATGGTTTTATCCGAGGTTCTGGCCAGAATTACGGATGGCACTTTGAATAATGGGCTGGTGAAATCCAGATAGCGACTGCGCTCATCGGTCTTCTGTACCATGCCAAGCACATCGGTTTCATGACGATAGGCACGACCCAGAGATTCAGTCCAGACTTTGGATGGATTAAGACGGAATGTTAAACCCAGACGATCTTCAAGAAGACGGAGATAATCAACGGCTATGCCCTGATAATTTCCTTCCTCGTCCTGGAACAGGAACGGCGGATGATGGGCCTGCACATCAATCTGGATAATGCGATTCCTGTCCAGCCAGCGTCGCTCTGCTTCGGTCAGGTTGACCTTGGTGATACCCTTGCCAAAATACCGGTTATCACTGTTTACAATCCAGCGTTCTTCAATCTCCTCGTACTCTTCAGGCGAGATATCTCCCAGCCCCCTGTTAACCAGAGTAATCAGATCGTCACTTCTATCTGCGGCTACCCCGGCACCAATGGCCTCATTCATATTGAAGTATTTGCTGCTGCTGAGCTCACCGATCAGCCCCAGAGCTCCCAGGGCAGACTCAACCACCACAGGCACCCCCAAGAAAGCATCGATATCACCCCTGAACAGACTCTGAATCAACTCAATGATATTGTCACGAGTGACCAGCATGACCCCCGGAAGCCATTTGTTGACAAACTCTTCATGACTGGAGTCTGTCACCACGCCCAGCCTTCTGCCATCCAGATCAGGCCCCAGGTCATTGACCGACTGGTTACTGCGATAATAAATTCGTGAACTGATGGCATAAAACGGATTGGACATTTGCATCCACTCACTGCGAGCCCTGGAGGGAGAAATACTCCCGAGAACATCTACCTTGCCACTCTTGAGCGCCTGAGTAATCTCGGTTTGCTCCCCCATTCTGAAGCGAACAGGCGTAGAAGTTTTTTCAGACCACTTCTGCCAGATGTCTACATACATACCGGCCGGTTTACCCAGCGCGTTGACAACAGACAGCGGCGCCGAGGCCGTTTCCAGAGCGCTAACCAGTTTTCCTGAAGTTTGGTCATCATGACCAAGCCAGCGTCCGAATACCAGACTCTTGCGATCTTGCGGTATCATTTCCATAC
>NZ_JAHHPN010000006.1:0-1713 GCF_024606325.1 Endozoicomonas sp. ONNA1 | reverse complement strand
AGGGCAGGGAAATAAACACTCTCCTTTTTGCAATCTTTGAACGACGCCAGTAGCGTTTCATCCTTGGTAAATGAATTCAACCAATCACGGAGTTGATCCTCATTTTTTGCCGTGATGGACATCTTTAGTTGAGTCTGATGTGGTGAAGAAAACCTGCGATACCATGCTTTTGCCAGAGCGTTATCCTCTTTAACCGCCCTGTTAAGGAAGGTACATACCTGTTCCAAACTGCGAATATCCCGGAGCCCCAGATAGCGAAAAATCCTGGAAAAAGATAAAAAGGATAAATTTCGCAATGAAGCTTTTACCTTATCAGGAACAGCGACGGATCGACCGGCACTGACACAGGATGATGCAGTCTCCGGATGAGCTTGTCTGATGGGTAGAGTGTTTGATTGTGCAATGCAGGAGTTATTATCTATTCCATGCATCCCTGAATGCTCCAAAGTGGTTATTTATCTTCGATCAGTGAGGACAGTCAATGTCGATACCGAAGAGTTAGAGTCGGTTTTTGAATGAAAGTTCAAAAAATGTTGTTAAGGGCAACAAACAGAATTTCTGCCTTTTAGCGCACTCAAAATGGCATTACTCAGTGACAGCAAGTAATGAATGGTTGCTTCGTAGTTCAGTGATCTTCACCGATTTGTCGTTGGAGGCGGTTACCACATAACGACCATCGGCGCTGAAGGTGGCTGAGTAGATCCAGCCATTATGGGAAACACTGGCTTTTTCTGACCATGATCCATCGGCCATCTGACCAATGAGTTTCGCCGTTCCTTCACCGCTGGTTGTCACCAGGTGGCGGCCGTCAGGGCTGAAAGTGGCTGAGAAAGCCTCGAATCCGTACCTATGGAAAAAGATGGCTTTTTGTTTCCATGATCCATTGGCTTTCTTGTAAATTCTTACCGAACCATCCTTACTGGCAGTGGCCACATAGCGGCCATCGGGACTGAAGTTGGCTGAGTTGACACAGTGAGTATGGCTAAGGGTGTCTTCTGGTTCCCATGCCCCATCGTCCTTGTGGACATAGATTTTCGCAGTGTTGTCGTCACTTGCAGTCACCACACGACGGCTATCAGGACTGAAGCTGGCTGAGTTGACACAGTTTTTATGGAAAATGACAGCTGCTTTTTTCCACGATCCATCAGCCTCCAGGCTATGGATTTGCGCTGTGTGATCGGAACTGGCGGTAACTACATGGCGGCAATTGGTGCTGAAATTGGCTGAATTGACAATATGACTATGGAAAAGGATGGCTGTTAATTCCCATGATCCATCAGTCTTCTGACTATGGATTTGCGCCGTCTCATCCGCACTGGCGGTCACTACATGGAGGCCATCGGCGCTGAAGGTGGCTGATTCGACAATACCCTCATGAACAAGAGTAACTGTTAATTCCCATGATCCATCGGTATTCAGGCTATAGATTTTAGCCGTGTTATCCACACTGGCGGTCACCACCCGGCGGCCATCCGGACTGAAGGTGGCTGAGTTGACCCAGAAATGATGAGGAATGGTGGTTGTTATTTCCCATGATCCATCAGCCTTATGAACATAGATTATCGCTGAGCAATCGCCACCGGCGGTGACCAGATGGCGGCCATCGACACTCAGGTTGGCTGAGTTTACGAATTCCTTTTCGTTAATAGTTGTTGTATCTAATTCAAATGTTTTACATTCAGACATCAGCTTAGTCTTGGTGAAAAATAACAG
>NZ_JAHHPN010000087.1:0-1599 GCF_024606325.1 Endozoicomonas sp. ONNA1 | reverse complement strand
CTTTGGTTCAATTCCAGCCATGGCATTTTTTATACTTCTTACCACTGCCACAGGGGCAAGGTTCATTGCGACCAATTTTCTTTTTCACTCTTGGCACCGCAACATCATCTTTCTTTGACTGTTGCAGTTCACTTGTTCGTATAGACATGCGTTCAGCTTCATCAAAAATATGTGAATTCTCTGTCTTATGCTCAGATGGAGAATGAGCTAGAAAATAATGAGCTTCATCAATAGTTTGATTTGATCTAACTGTAATAAAAATGCCATCAATTTGAGGAAGCTTAGTAGACAGAGCTGCCGCACTAGCTTTGTTCTTTATTTCTTCCCATTTAACACGTCGTTCAGAGCGTTGTATCCAAACAAAAAGTGGTTGACCTTCACCACCAAAGGCGAAGTAACGTGATGGATGCTCGTCTAATGTTTTGCTTAGATCCCCAAAAATATGGGCAAAATTTTCTCTAGCTTCCCCACCAAAATTGCGAATTATGCTTTCAGCTGTAAGCCAGCCTGGTGCTTGGGTAGTGTCAAGGGCTGTAAGTAGCCTTAAAACTTCATCAGGGAAACCTTGAACTGGCTTTGGATTTTTTTCCCACTCTTCACCTTCAAAGCTCTGGTCGATAGCATCGCTCATATCACTCCATACGACCAAACTATTTTTTTCCTTTCTTTTCTGTTCAGCAATGTCTTGGTCGAAACGATTTTTAAGAATATACGCACCAAGATGTTCGAATTCATCGAATAAATGAGCACCTTTGATCCCTGCTACAGCTTGACGTACTTCCATATAATGTGTAAACGCACCTGAGGTAGGAAGGAAACGCTTTAGCACAAACAAGTCGTCAATAGACATAGATATAAAAGCATGCTCATCAAGCAACGGATTGATTTGAGGTAATTCTTTACAAATTGTGGAAAATGGAGAAAACGACTCGACAGTCAGTCCGATTGGTACCATTACACGATAATCTGATCTACGTACACGCCCACATTCTACGTATTTACCATTTACGCGATTGTATAGTTGGACTTCTTCGGAAGAAGCAAGATAATTGAAAAAGCGTTCACATTGTTTGTACGCCTTTAAAATTAAATCCTTAACTGCTTGGGAATGCCTTTTAAAATCAAGCTCTGGTGAAGCAATAGTTGCAGCAGCACCTGCTTTTGCTTCAACAAGAAAAAGCACATCATCAATAATTACAAGAGTATCATTTTCAGACCACTGTCTTGTGGTCGGATCTTTGTAATAAACCTCTTGGTAAATTTTTGCACCAGGTAGTTGTTCTTTTAGAATGTCAGGGAAAGCCCCTTCACTCATTTCTTTCTGGCGCTCTTTGAAGGTTTTATTATAGTCAGGCTTACGCTGTAAAAGATTAAATAAAAGAGCACGGTACCCTGCATCACGGATAAAACAAGGGTCTATAGCATAATAGTCCGAATCAATTTGGATTAGGGGTTTCTTTCTTGCAGGTAATGTCCTAAAAGGAGTACCAGAAAAGTCACCCTTAGCAAAAAAATCAGTATCCTCACCTTGCTTATAAGCTAAATCTGCCAATAATGTTGATGGTAGATTCGTATGCCGAGAGACATTACCAATACCAC
>NZ_JAHHPN010000086.1:0-1946 GCF_024606325.1 Endozoicomonas sp. ONNA1 | reverse complement strand
GCTGGCATCGTCCGGCAGATCAAGAGATTGTTTCAGCTCAGCGATTTGCACATGGGCCTTTCGGACATATTCTGGCCAATTCTGGTAGAAAGGATACTCTTTTCGTTGTTTAAACAGGTTGTCAAGCCATTGGATATAATCATTCAGAGATAAGTCACCAATAATCTTCTTGCCATCGCGGTACTCCCACTCCAGATAGACTTTAAGATGATTCAGAAAACGTTGCTCCATAGAGGTATCGTAATGGAACAGGGCCAGTAACAGGGACTGGAGGGTTTCGAGAGTTGGAGGATTAAGACCACGTACATAATCATTTGTTAGCCTCTCCAGAAAACTCAGCCGCTGCTGTGGAGTGTATTCCCGGCAGATTCGGTCAAATTCAACAACGTTTCCCGGGCAGCCGGCTAAAGGTATTCTCCTGAGATGTTCCAGAGTCAGAAAATCAAACGGGGCAAAAGCAGCCACCAGATAATTCATCATGCTCGGTGGCATTACCGGATTCAGAGGATTATCCATCATGGCAAAGGGTGAATAAGACCTCTCCAGCCTTGCCCCGCTCTGTAGAAGCAGCTCACATAAGCGGCAGGCTTCCTCCTCCTGTTTCCGGGTTTGCTCGTGCCTTGGTTTTCCGTTCCTGAGCATTTCGGAAGTCAGCAACATTCTGAGTAAAGATCGAACACCATTTTCATGAAAAAAACGCTGGTGAATGGGTAAGCCACTTTGTTTTAGTTCCAGAAGCTTCTCGTAGTTGTACGAATCGGGATCACTGACCAGATCGATGGCCTGTTGCAATTTTTGCCTGACATCTGGTGAGACGGTTAATTCCGAACTCAGTGCCTCTGCCCGCAAAGACATTGGCAGCAGATTCAAAATGGCTCTGAAATGATCTGGAGTTATGCCCTTTGAGTACGCAAAATCATTCAGGGAACGCTCATTCATGGTCAGGTATGGATTCTTCAGTTCATCATCAAAATAGACCTGTACCGAACCTGTGCGGTGGCAATAAATAACCAGAGGCAGGGGGGGAAGATTTAATGCACTTTCACACTTAAGCTTGTCCCACAGTAGATCGGAAATATTTATCTGTGCATCGTTGTATACGCAAAAGCATTTGATGTCTTCTTTGCTGTATTGAGTGAGCACCACTTCAGGGTAACCAGACGGCCTGGAATCATTGTCGAGTTTCAATTTTGGTAAACTGAACGTTCCGTCCGCTTGCAGATGTCCTGAGGTGAAACGAGGATAAACGCCCCAGATAACCGTATTGGCACGTCCAAGAAGTCCATCGTGCAATGAGTGCAGATCAGGCAGTAGTTTTGCTGGCAGTTTATCCGGATCTGCGCCCCACGCCAGATGCCGTGTGTGGGCATCACGTTTGTAGACATAGAGGCACTGGGGATTAACGACGCCTATCATCGATTCACCGCAGCTTTCTTCCACGGGCTCAGTGGGTAGCATTTCTCCCGGCAGGGCAAGGGTGAAAGGTCTTGGTGCCCCCTTGCCCAAAAAGTAATGTTGTTCTTCAGTCAAATAAATTCGCCGAAACGCCAAGCGCCCACTCTCAGCGGCCCGAAGTAGCTCTTGCCGGTCAGGCTCCCTCGGATGACAGGGTGACACCTTGCGGGTCGGTTGGCTGGTTGTCCATTGGCCGGAGGCTGTTATCGGCTGGGTGTCAGACTTTGGTGGAGGGCTCAGGCTCGCAGAGGTCTCCATTCCTTGGGCGACAATCATGGTAATACTCCTCTAAAGTTTATTATTTACCTACCTCCTTATGGGTGGATTTTAAGCTTTTGGAGTAACTGGCTGGCGAAAAGTTCCATTTAAATCATTCTGCATTCCCATCATTTCTTTGCGGTATTGCCCGTTATCTCTGGCATCAATGGCCGAATTGAGAAGGCCAAAACCTCGGGCCAAGCTTCCCCGCAAAGGCGTTTGTGCTGTGGTAG
>NZ_JAHHPN010000085.1:0-4532 GCF_024606325.1 Endozoicomonas sp. ONNA1 | reverse complement strand
CCCTGCATTTTTCTGCAAAGTCGAGCAACCGTCGAACGCATTTCGCCCCGATCAACAATCATATCGATTGCCCCATGCTCCAGCAGAAACTCACTGCGCTGGAAGCCTTCAGGCAACTTTTCACGAACCGTCTGCTCGATAACGCGCGGACCCGCAAACCCGATTAATGCACCGGGCTCGGCAATATTCACATCACCCAACATTGCCAAAGAGGCAGATACACCTCCATAAACGGGATCTGTGAGCACAGAGAAATAAGGTACTCCCTGTTGTTTCATTCGCTCTAATGCCGCACTGGTTTTTGCCATCTGCATCAGGGAAAACAAAGCCTCCTGCATGCGGGCACCACCACTGGCTGAAAAACAAACAAAAGGAACCTTGAGTTCCAGACTCAGCTCTGCGGCACGGGCAAACTTCTCGCCAACAACAGAACCCATTGATCCACCCATAAAGCTGAATTCAAAAGCCACAGCAACCACAGGCAGACCATCCAGCTGGCCTTTCATAGCGACCAGAGCATCTTTTTCACCCGTCTGCTTTTGAGCAGATGCCAGACGGTCCTTGTATTTCTTTGAATCCCGGAACTTGAGCTTATCGACAGGCTCTATCTCAGAGAACAATTCTTCAGTAGTGCTTTTGTCCAGAAAGTACTCCAGACGCTTTCGGGCACCGATACGCATGTGGTGACTGCATTTTGGACAAACGTACAGATTTCTCTCAAGCTCTGGGCGATACAGAACCGACTCACACTTAACACACTTGCGCCATAATCCTTCTGGCACATTACTGCTCTTCTGCTGACTTGTAGAACGTGACAGCGAAGGTATCAATTTATCGACTAGCCAGTTACTCATTCACGCTACCTGTCTATTGGCAAGATTGAAAATAGAGAGCGCCTGAATGTTCAGGGCACTCCCTATTGTCTATCGCCTTAATTCATCGGGTTAACCTTTATCCATTGCCTGACGCATTGCTTGTAGATGACCAGAGACCCGGTCGATAGCACCTTCGCCCTGGCGTTGGTAATTGGCCAGCTCGGATACCAACAGGGACCCTACTACCACACCATCTGCAACCGAAGAAATGGCTGCTGCAGACTCACCATCACGAATACCAAAACCGACACCAACAGGCAGGTCGGTAAACCCTTTGATGTGAGCCACTCTGGACTGAACACTGCCGAGATCCAGCTTGTTTGAGCCTGTCACTCCCTTCACTGAAACGTAATATACGAACCCTGAAGCAACAGAGCAGATCTTTTGAATGCGCTCATCGGTGGTAGTGGGCGTAATCAGGTTGATCATATCAATCTGCCTGGGCTTTAAATGCTCAACCAGACCGCCAGCAAACTCCGCGGGCAAATCAACAATCAGTACACCATCGACACCGGCTTCAGCGGCCCGCGCAGCAAACACCCCATAACCCATAACTTCTACCGGGTTAAGGTAGCCCATCAGGACAATCGGGGTCGTATTATCGTTTTCCCTGAAGCGAGTTACCATTGAAAAAACGTCATTCAATGTAACACCTTGTGATAATGCGCGCTCATGAGCCTCTGCAATCACCGGTCCGTCAGCCATGGGATCCGAAAATGGGAAACCCAGTTCGATCAGGTTAGCACCACTGGCTACCATCTTGTGCATGATGTCTACGGTCTTATCCGCCGGATCACCCGCCGTCACATAGGGCATCAAAGCCTTACGACCTTCCGAAGACAATCGCTCAAAGCATGGTTTAATTCTCATTATGATTTCTCCCTCAATGCTTAGAACGAAAGTCCATCAATTTCAGCCACAGTATGAATATCCTTGTCGCCCCGACCAGACAGGTTGACAAGAATAATCTGATCTTTCTCCATGGTTGGAGCCAGCTGCTCAGCAAAAGCGAGGGCGTGAGAACTCTCAAGAGCCGGCATAATACCTTCCATACGTGTCAGGCTTCTGAATGCAGCCAAAGCCTCATCATCTGTTACGCAGGGATATTCAGCACGACCCACAGATCTGAGATGACTGTGCTCGGGGCCTACTCCCGGGTAATCCAAACCAGCCGATACTGAATAGCTTTCAGTTATCTGACCATCGTCGTCACACATCAGGAAACTGCGCTGCCCCTGGAAAACGCCCTGCCTCTCTCCAGACATTCTTGCAGCATGCTCTCCAGACTCAACACCGTGACCACCGGCTTCAACACCGTAGATTTTGACGTTTTCATCCTGCAAAAATTCGTAGAATAATCCCATAGCGTTGGAGCCACCACCTACACAGGCCACCAGAGCATCGGGCAGACGCCGGGTCATTTCCAGACATTGCCTGCGAGCTTCACGACCAATAACACTCTGAAAATTACGCACCATTTCCGGATACGGATGAGGACCACAAACCGTTCCCAGAATATAAAAGGTTTCTTCCGGACGGGTTACCCAGTCACGGAGTGCTTCGTTGATAGCATCTTTCAGTGTTTGAGAGCCACTCTCTACCGGCACAACTGTGGCCCCAAGCAGCTTCATTCGGTAAACATTCAACGCCTGACGTTTAACGTCTTTGGCACCCATGTAAACGATACATTCCAGACCCAGCCTCGCGGCAACCGTGGCGGTAGCTACACCATGCTGACCTGCACCGGTTTCGGCAATGATCCTCTTTTTACCCATGTGTTTGGCCAGCAGCGCCTGACCAATTGCATGATTGATCTTGTGGGCACCGGTATGATTCAGATCTTCACGCTTCAGGTAGATTTGTGCACCACCCAGACTTTCAGACCAGCGCTCAGCATGATAGAGCGGTGAGGGCCTGCCTACGTAATGAGCCAGATCACGGTCAAAATCAGCCTGAAAATCGGGGTCATTCCAAAGCTTCTTGTAGGTCAATTCCAGCTCTTCAAGAACACACATGAGTGTTTCTGCGACATAGCGTCCACCAAAACGACCAAAATGACCGGATTCATCCGGCAGCTCGTGCAACTTTTTATAATCCAGAGTCTTATAATCTACAGTCATTGTTTTACCGCCTCGACAAAGGCTTTCATCTTTTCGGGGTCTTTGCCCCTGTCATTCTCTACACCACTGCTGACATCGACAGCAAAGGGCGCAACCTGTTCTATGGCTTGCGAAACGTTCTCAGGATTCAGACCACCCGCCAGAATAACGGGCTTATCCAGACTGTCCGGTATCAACTGCCAGTCAAAAGCCTCACCGGTTCCGCCGGGTATACCTTTACGATAAGAATCCAGAAGCAGACCACAGGCACCGGGATAAGCGGCAGCACTTTCCTTAACAGACGTCCCGGGACGTACTCTGAGTGCCTTGATATATCTTCTTCGCCATCGCTCACACTCCTGATCGGTCTCATTGCCATGAAACTGCAACAGATCCAGCGGGACGTGATCCAGAACCTCCCGGATAACGGATTCCTCAGCGTCAACAAACAAACCCACCAGGGTGATAAAAGGTGGGATTGCCGTGGCAATTTCTCGAGCCTTACGGACGGTCACAAACCGCTTGCTGGGCGCATAAAACACCAGACCCAGTGCATCAGCACCCGCATTAACCGCTTCCAGCGCTTCTTCTACAGAGGTGACTCCACAGACCTTGATCCGAGTCTTCAACGATACCTCTCCTAATGCCTATAGCTGATAAAGAACGCCAATAGCATTCGATGACAGCGAACTCTCCCGATCATCAGACAAACCGGTTCAATAAGGTTTCTATGATGAGTAAGCGATGGGAGTCATTGAACAGGATGCTTCCATACAGCTTCCCCCTGCAGGAGCAGGAAATGAAACAGGATCTGAAAGCAGAAGGTGGATGTTAGCAGAAACAGCCGACTCTTGTCTCATACTGAAAAGACAAGAGCCAAATCAAGAGTAAGACTCACCTCAGTTCAAACGCCTGGAAGGGTATTGCCCCCTGATGGCCAGATTGTAATAACGACCGACAGAGTCAGCAGACAGCAAATCCTGATAGACACTCTCAGGCACATCGTAATATCGATAGAGACTGTCACTACCCACAAACTCGATTTCCAGTATCCGGGCTGTTGGATCATAGCCTGCAGATGCCAGCGCCGATGAGTCTACCGGCTGCCGATCAAAGGGTAAGGTTTCCAGACTGTAGGCAACGCTTCTGATCTGGTCCTTCAACAATTGGCCACTGGAATCACCCAAAACATAACTCATCCCAAAGCTATGATTTTTCCAGTCGTCGCTCACAGTACTGTTTGTTACATTGGCAGGTAAAGGTCCAAAGGCAGCGCTTCTCAATAAATTAATCACCAGATCATCAGAAAGCGTCAGGTATCGGGTCACACTCTGCTGATCAACCGGATGACTCAAGGGATAACCTACCTGACTGGCCGGAGTCGCCACTGACACCATGCCCATTAACTTCAACTCATTCCAGGCAATACCGGCAGTCGAAGTCTGATAAACTGAACGCCAGGCCTCATTACCATAAAAGTTCCCCTGAGAATGAGCCACTAGCAGCCTGTCGGACTTAAGACTGTCCTACTGCGGTTGCAATAAATTGGTCTAAAAAT
>NZ_JAHHPN010000084.1:0-1303 GCF_024606325.1 Endozoicomonas sp. ONNA1 | reverse complement strand
TACAGGGAGCATGGATATGTTTCAGACATACAAAGCCACTGTAGACAGTAAGGGCAACCTCAAACTGCCAGATAATCTGATATTGCCTTCAGGGTCTAACGTATTGATAACCATACTTGAGGAGTCACCCGGCCAGCGGGTTAATGATGAAGTGCTGTTAAGTGAACCGTCACTCGCAGCAGACTGGAATAAGCCAGATGAGGATGAAGCATGGGAATGCCTTCAGCAGGAACAATAGTCACTATCAATTTCCCGTTCTCCGACTTGTCGTCAACTAAACGCCGCCCGGCTCTTACACTTGCCAGCGTCGGAAAAGGTGATGTTATTCTCTGTCAGATCACCAGTAAACCATACTCTGATCCGACAGCAATTGTTATCACTCCGAACGATTTCAACCAGGGAATCCTTGACCGTGAGAGCTTTGCGCGCCCGGGAAAGTTATTCACGGCACACCAAAGCATTATCTGCCAAGAAATCGCGACCATAAAAGCAGAGAAATTCAATGAAATTATCCATCGTTTACATCAAATTATTTCACGAAAAGTGCAATAACCCTTGAACTGAAAGTATCTGTCCACGGCAAAATCATGAAAGTGCCTGCCCAGCAAGGACTTCAGCCAGACAGCGTGAATTGCTCAACCGTTAGCTCTGCAGAGCTGATGTAGTAGCGAATGCAAACATCATCCATGCTCACAAGCTCTCCCTCAATTTCACTCGATGACTGTTCTATTGCCAGAGAAGTCGGTCTTGCCAGTCATCTGGGAAGCCCATGCCACGGGTACTGATGCCGTGTTGCTCTATCAGCTGCATCAGGCGCTTCTGCCATTGGTTTCTGCCACAAATGATATTCATTATATGAATTAAGACGACAAAGGTATTGTAAAGCTTTCGTAATTAACGCGGGTTAACCGGTCTTGAGTAAAGACTCTCTACTAGTGCCTCGTCCGCGTTGGTCGGTAAGATAAATGTCTTGGTTAACTGGCGATTCCATAAGCGGGCATGGTGAGCAGCATAGTTTCTAACCAGCGACAGGTGCTCACAGAATGACGTCATGACTTTTTCGTTCATTTGGTAGACACTGCTTATCGACTGTCGATCTTTACGCAAGCGTATATTGCTAAACCATTTGGATAGCTGACCCATAGTCATTAATTCAACAGCAGCCCAAATCGGTGGAAGCTCTTCTTCGTATTTACCAGTCAGATGCCTGATGAAATCTTCTTTACTGGATTTCACATCACTATCGAGTTTGCTCAGGCTTCTGGCGTATACCATTGGGTTGTCAAAAATTTCCGCTTTGAGG
>NZ_JAHHPN010000083.1:0-1050 GCF_024606325.1 Endozoicomonas sp. ONNA1 | reverse complement strand
ATGCCTGGTTCCCCAAAAACCTTAATTGTAGAGTCTATCGCTCCGATTCTGACGATAAAGCACCCGGAGGAATAATAGGCTGCCGTCATTTCGCCTGGGCTTATGCTAAAAAGGTGTTTGGTCGGGGGAAAGAAACGTTTAAAAAAATAGACGACTCAAAAAAAGTGCTGAAAACCTTTGAAAATACATCTAATTTCCCATGCGAATCCAGAGAGCATTTTCAATATGGATTCTTTTCTGATGGATATTATTTCTTTAAAGGAAAGTTTTCTGAGGCTATTACAGGGCTGGTAAAAAAGTATTGGAATATGTCGGCAGGCGATGAAAAGAATTTTTATTTTCGTTCAGTAGGAGACGATAGATCAATTGGCCACGCAATGGCCTTGAGATTAAAGAAGCAGGATGAATGCATGAAGGTTATTTTTTATGACCCTAACGCTACACTCATGCACAGAACAATCCTTCTCTCAGAACCAGATTTGGCTGCACACATTGCCGACGAAGATCTTCAAGCCAGCTTCCTCTTTTATGGAGCACTTATTAATGTTGATGATTATAAGAGAAATTCTGATGAATGTGATACTCAGTGCTTTGGTGCCTCACCTAATGTGATGAATAATCATATAGACTTAGCAGCTGGGCATTATCCCGAAATAATAAGGTGTCAAATGATTGCGCCTTGATAGATCACCCTATGGAAAATGGATCATGATAATTAAAAAAAGGGATATCAGCTAATGGATCAAATCAAACTGGGTGTTCAGTCGGCACTTTCACACTCGTGGCATAGATATTCAAAATCCTTACTTCCAGACAGGGTTATAAAATCTCTTGTTAATGCCATCAAGGCATTTTTTGGTGGTTATTCTGTCAGCGTCTTGCACTGTATAACCATAAAGCTGATGAAGGAACATCCAGGCGCCTGGCTTACCCAGCTCCTTAACCTTGCTAAACACCATGTTCCTTTCGTAAGCGTAAGTATCCCGGGCATCGACATTATATGGAATGTCTGATGAGTGTAACTGTGCAAACATTTCAGATCATGCCCGG
>NZ_JAHHPN010000082.1:0-10630 GCF_024606325.1 Endozoicomonas sp. ONNA1 | reverse complement strand
CTCAGAAGCAGAAATTTTTATCCTCAATTTCTTGCAATCCTCGCTACGGACGCTTGATTCCGACAGGCTGCTAGCAAAGACCTTTTCTTAAAAGCAAAAGTGTCACCGGTAAAAAACATCGTTGAAGCCATGTACCGGATCCGCCCGTTACTTAGTTACTTTGCTTTCTTTAGGGCTGGGGCCATAATCCTGGTACGTACTATCAGGCCTGCGTTTTCGATCTCTTTGTTTATGATCTGACAGGGTTTGAGTGCTCTTGCAGACTGTCCCGCGTGGCTGTAGCTGGGCATTCTCTCTGATCACTGTCACTTCACAGGTTTTTCGCCTGCTGTGAGCTTTGCTTTTGTGCAACGACAGGGCCTGAGAACTCTTGCAGAGAGCCCCGCACGGCCGCGGCTGGTCATCATCCCCGACTATTTCTGCGTCACAGGTTTTTTGCCCGCTGTGGCAGTTTCTTTTGTGATCCAGCAGGGCTTTAGCACTCTTGCAGACCTTCCCGCAGGTTAGCAGCTGATGATCCTTTGTGGTCGTGATTATGTCACAGGTTTTTTGTCCGCTGTGGACTTTGTGTTTGTGATGTGAAAGGGCCAGAGAACTTTTGCAAACTTTCCCGCACGGCTGCTGTAGGCCATTTTTCCCGAAGACTGTTCTGTCACAGGTTTGTTGCCCGCTGTGTACGCCTCTTTTGTGGGTCGACAGAGATTGAACATTCTTGCAGATCATCCCGCATGGCTGTGGCTGGCCATTCTTTCCGATCACCGTCACTTCACAGGTTTTTTGCTCTGAGTGGTATCTGTATTTGTGATTGCACAGAGCTTGAACATTCTTACAGACTGTCCCGCATGATCGCGGCTGGCCATCCTTCCCAATCACGATTTTTTCACAGGTTTTTTGCTCTGTTTGGTGTTTCTTTTTGTGATTCCACAGAGCTTGAGCATTCTTACAGACTGTCCCGCATAACCGCGACTGACCTTCCCCTTCGACCAGGGTGACGCCACAGACTTTTTGCCCGGTGTGATAGCTGCTTTTATGGACCGACAGGCTCTGAGCATTCTTGTAGACCTTTCCGCACGGCCGCTGCTGACCATCCCTCCCGACCAGGGTCACATCACAGGTTTGTGGTCCAATGTGGGCTTTGCTTTTCTGATCCGACGGGGCTTGTAGGTCATAGGCAGCCCCTCCGGAAGAAAGGCGGCCTGAAGGAGAAGTTCCGATTGGGTGTCTGGGATGTGCAAGTGTACAGGAAGTCCCGTTTTCTTCTGGAAGAATATGATTGCTCAGACTGAGTAACCCGACGATTATAATTGAGTCATCAGCGGTAATGTGAGAATTCCCTTGCATTGTCACATCATCATTCAGTGATCCCACAGGGCCAGTTGGACAGGCAGCTTCTGCACTTATTAAGAGAGTAGGCTTGTCTGTCGAATTTGCTACGGGATTCAGCGGCCATGCACTGGCTCCTCTGTTCCCGGATGATGGCCGGAAACTGCAAACTCCATGACAGGGGAAGATGAAACAATTGAAACCTAAAGTATGTTGAGTTTGCTGAGGGCCTCCGTTACCGCCAACAGAGCCAGAATAGCGGAGGCTGGTGAAAGAGCCCGCAAGGTGGCTGGTAGCTCCCGGAGCTTGCTTTCCAGATGATTCTGATAGCTGTTGTGGTTGCTGGTTATGGCTATAGTCAGGCACCATAGTGATGATGGCAAACGGATCAGCTCCCCGTGTCAGCATAGATGTTGGTTCTTGTGGTTCGATTGGGTTAAACGACGGTAAATCGAGGTTCCAATCACTGTTCAAAAGCCAGCCGATAGCAACAACTACTTCTATGGCCAGCCATGAATAAGGGGTGGCGCTCATAAAGGTGTTTTTGGTGGTCAGGATCAGTTCGTAACCCGTCAGCAGATGAGTGGCGTAAAGCCATTGCCATGGAATCGATGCAGTTAGAGTCATTTTTACCTCGTAACTGTTAAACCTTTGTTGTTTATCATCAGTCGCTAAATACAGTCCGGCGTAGTCGTTTGTTTCGATAGTGTCTGGCGGATTGACCGGCAATGTAATCAGGCTACGATTTATAGAAAAGTTCTGGTTTGGAAACACTGCATTGTGTTCAAACTCGATAATAAACCATTTTGTTGAGGAGTCAGCCTGACAGACGACAGACAACAATAATATCAGCAACAGCGGTGCCGCAAAGAGTGAGTGTCTAATAATTATAACCTTGCATACGGGTGGAGAGAGAGGAAGGATAGATCAAGAAAATAAGTATTTTTTCTGTCAAAGACACTTTGTTAAAAACCAAAGGTTGTACCGGGTGAAAACTCATCGAAGCCATGTACCGGATTAGCCCGTTACTCATGCAATTTGCATTTTTTAGAGCAGGGGCCCTGGTCCCTATTATCAGGCTTCCATTTTTGATGTCTTGTTTTATGACCCGACAGGGCTTGAGCACTCCTGCAGGCTGTCTCACATAGCTGTGGCCGAGCATCCTCACTGACCACTTTAACTTCACAGGTTTTTCGCCTTCTATGGGCTTTGCTTCTGTGCGATGACAGGGCCTGAGAATTCCTGCAGAGAGCCCCGCACGGCTGCGGCTGGCCATCATCCCCGACTATTGTTGCGTCACAGGTTTTTTGGCCGCTGTGGTGGGTTCTTTTGTGATCCGACAGGGCTTTAGCATTCTTGCAGACCTTCCCGCATTGCCGCTGTAGGCCATCCTTCCCGACGACTGGTGTTTCACAGGTTTTTTTCCCGCTGTGTACGCTTCTTCTGTGAGTCGACATGAATTGAGCATTCTTGCAGATCATCCCGCATGGCCGCGGTTTGCCATCCTTTCCGACTAATGTCAGGTTGCAGGTTTGTTGCCCGCTGTGGTCTCTTCTCTTGTGATAGAATAGGTTTTGATTATTCTTGCAGACCTTGCCGCATGGCCGCGGCTGGCCATCCTCTCCAACCACTGTCATTTCACAGGTTTTTTGCTTGCTGTGTACGCTGCTTCTGTGACTCCGCAGAGATCCGGCATTCTTGCAGACCACCTCGCATGGCCGTGGCTGACCATCCTTCCCAATCACAGTCACTTCACAGGTTTGTTGCCCTGTGTGTTGTCTGTTTTTGTGATTCCACAGAGTTATAGTATTTTTGCAGACTTTCCTGCATGGCCGCAGCTGACCATCCTCTCCGACCACGATCACATCGCAGGTTTTTTGCTCTGTGTTGTGTTTCTTTTTGTGATATAACAGAGCTTGAGCATTCTTGCAGACGGTCCCGCATGGCCGCGGTTGGCCATCCCTTCCGACCACAGTGAAACTACAGGTTTTTTGCCCGGTGTGGTAGTTGCTTTTGTGAACCGACAGGGCTTTGGCATTCTTGGAGACCGTCTTGCATGGCTGCGGCTGGCCATCTCTTCCGACCATTATCATGTCACAGGCTTGCGGCTCGATGTGGCCTCTTTCTTTTTGACCCGACAGGGTTTGATGGCAATGGGTAGCGCCTCCGGAAGAAAGACGACACGAAGGTGAAGTCCCCATTGGACCTGTGGAAAGAGTAGGCGTAAAGGAAGGCCCGTTTTCTTCTGGACGACTATGATTGCCCAGACTGATTAACCTGGCGACTGTCATTGAGTCATTATCGGTGACAGGCAAATTCCCGTGCATTGTCACATCATCACTGAGTGACCCGGCAGGGGCAGTTGAACAGGCGCCTTCTGTAGTTATTAATTGTGAAGGGTTGCCTGTCGAATTTGCTTCGCAATTCAGCGGCCACTGAGTGGGTTCATCCGATAATGGCCGGAACATGCAAACGCCAAAACAGGGGAAGACGAAACAATTTAAACCGAAAGTATGCAGAAGTTGTTGAGAGCCTCCGTTTCCGCCGCCAGAGCCCGAAAACAGGAAGCTGATGAAAGAGTCTATAAGATGGCTGTTGGCTCCCGGGGCTTGCTGGCCCAATGATTCTGCCAGCTGCTGTGGTTGTTGGTTCTGACCAGAGCCAAACATCATAGTGATGGTGGCAAACGGGTGGTCCTCCCGTGTCCGCATAGCTGTTACTTCTTGTTGTTCAATCGGGTTAAACGAAGTTGAATCGGGGTTCAAAGAGCTTTTCAAGAGCCAGCCGACGATAACAACGAAGACTTCTACAGGTAAACATGAGTAAGGGTGGGAGCTCAGAAGGGAGTTGGTGGTCTGGATCAGTTCGTAACCGACCAACAGATGAGTGGCGTAAATCCATTGCCATGAAATTGATTCAATAAGAGTCGTTTTTACCCGGTAACTGTTAAATCTGTGTCGTCTGTCATCAGGCGTTAAATCCAGTCTTGTATAGTCCTTTGTGTCAGTGATGTCTGACGGGTTGCCGAATAATGTACTCAGGCCATGCTTTATAGAAAAGCTGTGGTTTGGAAATGCTGCATTGTGTTCAAACGTGGCAATAAACCGTTCTGCCAAGGGTTCGGCCTGACAGGCGACAGACAACAACAATACCAGAAACAGCAGTGCCGTTAAGAATGAGTGTCTAATAATTCTATCCATTTGTTCCAGTGGCCAGAGGGATAGGATAGATCAAGAAAATAAACGTGTTTTCCTTTCTAAGATCCTTTGCTGGAAACTAAAGGTTGTACTGGGCAAAAACTTGTGAAAGGTCAGTTGCCAGACCAGATCTTCACATCTTCACTTTACCCTCCTGAGAACTCGGTGCATTGTCCTGGCTTACATCAAAAGGCTTGCGTTTTCGGTGCATTCTTTTGTGCTCAGACAGAACTTTAGCACTCTTGCAGACTTTACCGCACGGGTATTGAACCCCATCAGGCCCGACCAATGTTACGTCGCAGGTTTTTTGCCCGGAGTGAAGTCTCCTTTTGTGATCCGACAGGGCTTGAATACTCCTGCAGTCCACCCCACATGACTGCTGCTGGCCAAGCTTCCCGACCACAGTTTCATCGCAGGTTTTTTGCCCGGAGTGATGTCTCCTTCTATGATCCGACAGGGCTTGAGCACTCTTGCAGACTGCACCGCATGAACGCTGCTGGCCATCCGCTCCAAACACAGTTTTGTCACAGGTTTTTTGCCCTGAGTGGAGTTTTCTTTTGTGATCCAACAAAGTTCTCAGATTATTGCAGACGTTCCCGCATGATCGCTGATGGCCATCTTTTGTGAGCACGGTTGCGTCACAGATCTGTTGCCCGCTGTGCTCTCTTCTTTTGTGATCCGCCAGATCGCGAGCAGTTCTGTAGGTCCTCCCGCATAGCCGTCGCTGACCATCCTCCCCGACTAAAGCCACTTCGCAGGTTTTGTGCCTGCAGTGGGCTTTCATTTTGTGATACGAAAGAGATTGGGCATTCCTGCAGACCTTTCCACATAGCCGCTGTTGGCCATCCGCTCCGACTAAAGTCACGCCACAGGTTTTTCGTCCGCTGTGGATGTTGCTTTTGTGAGAAGAGAGGACCCGAGCATTCTTGCAGACGGTCCCACATGGTCGCTGCCGACCATCCTTCCCAACCACGGTCACGTGACAGATTTGTTGCCCGGAGTAGTCTCTGCTTCTGTGATTCAACAGGACTTTAGCATTCTTGCGGACTGTCCCACATGGGCGCTGCTGGCCACCCTCCTCAACCACTGTTACTTCCCAGTTTGTTTGCCCATTGTGGTCTGAGGTCTGGACTGCGCCTGTCTGGAAAAGGTGGGGTTGGCCCCGACTAAATTGGGTTGATTCAGTATTTATTTGTTGTGTTTTTGGATGGATAAGCGTAAAGAAAAACTGGTCATTTTCGAGAAGACTCTGTAGGCCGGGTGACTCATCATTGACTACAAAATCATTAGTATTGAAAGACAAATTGCCGAGTATGGTCAAATTATTATTGAATGGCCCGCTATCTAAGGTTTTATGGACGATGCCTGCACTCATCGAGTCTGAGGCGACCTTGCTTATGGAGTTTTCATCAATGTCATGAGCCTGTGGCTCACATTGTTCATCAGAATTCGATGCTCTGCTATCGGATGATGGTCGGAAATTACAAACGCCACGACAGCTATGGACGAAACAATTTAAGCCTAAAGTGTGTGAGTGTTGTTGGGGATCTTTTCTGTTACCGTCGTCAGATTCAGAATACAAGAGGTGAGTGAAAGGGCCTGTAAAGTGGACAGTTGCTATTGGGGTATGCTGCGCTGATGATTCTGATGGCTGACTTTGTTGTTGGTCTTGTTCAGAGCCATACATCATAGTGGTGATCGCAAACGGGTGATTCTGGTTCGTCTCTTGTTCAATTGGGTTAAACAGTGGTGAATCGTGGTTCCAATAGCTTTGAAAAAGCCAGACGACAACGACAAGCAATTCTTCAGGTAGCGATGAATAAGAGGTGAAGCTCTGAGGGGCGTCTTTGTTGGTCAGGATCACTTCGTAGGCAATCAGCAGATAACTGGCGTAAAGCCATTGCCAGGAAATCGAATCAATAAGGGATCTTCTTATCCTGTAACTGAAAGTTCGGTGCCGGTTGTTATCAAGCGTCGAACCTGATCCTGAATAGTCGTTTTTGTTGGCAATATCTGACTGGCTGTCTGGCAGTGTGTTCTGGGCATGTTTTACAAAAAATCCCTGATTTGAAAAAACTGCCTTCTGTTCTACGTCGACAATAAAATATTCTGTCAATACTTTGGCTTGACAGAAGGCAGACGATAACAGTGTCAGCAGTAATGCCGAAAAGAGAGAGTGCTTAATAACTCTATCCACCCTGGTCCACATCATAAGACTTGCGTTTTGGATACATTCTTTTGTGGTCCGAAAAGGTTTTAGCATTGTTGCAGATCTTTCAGCATAGTCGCGGTCAATATTCAGCTCCTAATCAACAGTTTTGCGTTTTAGATGTACTCTTTTGTGATTCATGAGGGCTTTAGCACTGCTGCAGACCTTTCCACATAGCCGCTGCTGGTCATCCGCTCCGACCACTGTTTCATTACAGGTTTGCTGCCCGGTGTGGCATCTGCTTTTGTGGTCGTAAAGGGCTCGATTATTCTTGCAGACCTTGCAGCATAGCCACCGCTGACCATCCTCCCCGACTACCGTTTCGTGACAGGTTCTTTGCCCGCTGTGGTATCTGCTTTTGTGAGTTGTCAGTGCTTTGGCATTTTTGCTTATCTTCCCACATGGCCTCTGCTGACCATCCTCCCCTGTCACTGCCACGTGACAGGTTTTGTGTCCGGTGTGGTAACCGCTTTTGTGGTTGGACAGGGTTATGTGCTTTCCCCAGACCCTTCCGCATGGCCGCGGTTGGCCATCTTCTCCAACCACTGTTACGTCACAGTTTTTTTGCTCACTATGCCCATTTCCTCTGTGAAGCCGCAGGGCTTGAACATTTTTGCAGATCTTTCCGCATAGCCGTTGCTGACCATCCTCCCGTTGCACCATCACGTCACAGACTCTTTGCCCGCTGTGATATCTGTTTTTGTGAGTAGAGAGAGCTTGCAGATTTTTGCTGAGTGTCCCACATGGTCTCTGGTGGCCATCCTCCCAGACCACCATCACATCACAGATCTTTTGCCCGGTATGGGCAATTCTTTTGTGATCCGACAGGGCTTTGGCATGCTTGCAGACCTTTCCGCATGGCTGTTGCTGACCATCCTCCCGCTCCACCATCAGGTAACAGGTTTGTTGCCCGGTGTGGTATTTGCTTTTGTGAACTGACAGAGCTTTGGCACTATTGCAGATCCTCCCGCATGGGCACAGCTGGCTGTCCTCTCCGGATACTGTCGCGTCACAGGCTGATTGCCCGGCAGCGTCAGTTGTAAAGCTTGTCTCTGCTCTCAATGAATCTAAGGTGAGTTCATCTCCAGGATCACTGTTATTGGCTGGGGGGGCATCAATGCTATGCGGCTGTTGCTGCTGCGGTTGAGATTGAAATAGTTGACCAAAATCGTATTGACGTTCAATGGCAGGGATATCTTGCCATATGTCTAAAGGCGCGGTTTGCTGCTGACGTGTACCGATTACAGAACCAAAATGACTCATGCAGCTAAAGCAGTATCCATTGGCCAAATGGGCGCATGGGCTTTGTCCGGCGTTCGGCGGACGATCGGCGGGCTCTCCGCTATCGGATGATGGTCGAAAAATACAAACGTCATGACAGGGATGGACGAAACAATTTAAACCCAAAGTATGTGAGTGTTGTTGAGAACCTCCGTTACCACCGTCATAATCAGTAGTATTCAGGGGGCTGATGAAAGAGCCTGTAAGGCGGGTGGTTGCCCCTGAGGTTTCCTGACTGGATGATCCCGGTGGTTGGTTTTGTGGTTTGCTATGTCCTGAGGCCAACATCATTGTGATGGTGGCAAACAAGTGATTTCCCTGTTTCAGTAAAGATGTTGCCTCTTGTTGTTTGATCAGGTTAAACGACGGCAAATCGGAGTTCCAATAGTTTTTTAAAAGCCAGCCGAGGACAACAACCACTTCTGCAGGTAACCATGAATAAGGGGTGGAATTTGAAGGAAGGTTTTCGGTGGTCAGGATCGGTCCGTAACCCACCAACAGATGAGTGGCATAAAGCCATAGCCAGAAATTCGATTCAATAAGGGTTGTTTTTGCCCCGTAAACTGATTTGTCATCAGGCGATGAATCTGATTCTTCATAACCGTCCTTGTTGGTAATATCTGCTGGGCTGTCTGGCAGCGTTTGCCGGTCACGCTTTACAGAAAAGATCTGGTCTGGAGAACCTGCTTTCTGCTCAAAATCGACAACAAAGCGTCTCGTCAGCGGTTGAGCCTGACAGGTTGAAAACGACAATTGTAGTAAAAATAGCAGTACCACAAAGAATGAGTGTTTAATAATTCTATCGCTGCATTCTGGTTAACAGAGAGGAAGGATAGATCAAGAAAAGGAGTCTGTTTTTCTATCAAAAACCTTTTGTTAAAAACCAAAGTCAGCACTGCGAAAAACCTTATTAAAGGGAGGGTGTCAAATCAAGGGTTGGGGGCAAGATCAACAGGTTTGCGTTTTCGATGTCTTCTTTTGTGATCCAGAAGGGCTCTGGCATTTTTGCAGACCTTTGTGCATTGCCGCTGCTGGCCGTCTTCCCCGACCACTGTTTCGCCAAAGGCTTTTGCCCGGTGTGGTGTTTTTTTTGTGATTTGCCATTAGTACAGCATTCTTAAAGACCATTCCACATTTTTGCTGACCATCCTTCCCTACCGCGAGCAGGTTACAGATTTTTTGCCCGGTGTGGTATCTGCTTTTGTGATCCGTCAGGGCCAGGGCACTTCTGCAGACATTGCCGCATGGCCGCTGCTGGCCATCCTTCCCGACCACTGTTGCGTCGCAGATTTTTTGTCCGGTGTGGCATCTTCTTTTGTGATCCGAGAGGGCTTTAATACTGTTGAAGAGCCTTCCACATGGCCGTTGCTGACCGTTCTTCATGTCCGCCGTCTCGCCACAGGTTTGTTGCCCGGTGCTGTCTGTTCTTTTGCGGTTCGGTAGGGCTTGTTGGCAATCAGGTGAAGTCCCCATTGGATATGTGGAATCGGTCAGCGAACAGGAAACCCTGTTTTTTTCAGGAAGTGTATTATTACTCAGACTGAGTAACCCGTGGATTATAATCGAGTCATTAGCGGCGACAAGCAAACTCCATTGCCTTGGCTCACTGAGTGGCTCGACAGGGTCAGTTATACAGACTGCTTTTGCACTCATTAACTGTGAAGATTTGTCTGTCGAACTTTCTTCAGCATTTAGCGGCCAATTATTGGATCTTCTGTTATCGAATGATGGTCGGTAACTGCAAATGCCATGACAGGGATGGAGGAAACAATTTAATCCCAAAGTATGAGAGTGTTCTTGAGGATTTCCGTTACCGCCATCATAGTCAGTAGTATTCAGTGGATGGGTAAAAGAGCCAGTCAGTTGAGTGGTTGCTCCTGAAGTTATCTGACAGGAAGATTCTGTTGGCTGACTTTGTGGTGGGTTATGTCCGGAACCCGGCATCATAGTGATGGTGGCAAAGGGTTGATCCTGACTGGTCTCTTTTTGTTTGATCGGGTTAAAAAACGGTGATGCCGGGTTCCAATAGCTTATTAAAAGCCAGCCGACAGCGACAAACACTTCTTCAGATGGCCATGAATAAGGAGCTGAGTCTGGAGAGACGTTTTTGGTAGTCAGTATCAATTCGTAACCCACCAACAGGTTTGTGGCACGAAGCCATCGCCATGAAATCGACTCAATAAGTGTCGTTTTTATCCAGCAGTCAGTTTTGTCATCAGATGTTGAATCCAGTACTGCATGGTCGTTTATGTCGGTCGTGTCTGACGGGCTGTCTGGCAATATATGTTGGCCACGCTTTATAGAAAAGCTCTGGTTGGGAGAACCTTTTTTCTGTTCAAACTCAACAACAAAATGTCTTGTCAACGTTTGAGCCTGACAGATGACAAACGACATCTGTAGCAGTAGCAACATTACCATAAAGAGTGAGTGTTTAATGATTCTATCCTTGCATTCACGTTTACAGAAAAGAAGGATAGATCAAGAAAAAAATGTGTTTCCTACCAAAAAGCTCTTTGTAGGGGACAATTTCGTAACGAATCTTGATATAAAAGACACCATCCAGTTAACGACCATTCTGGCAATATCATCAAGCTCCATGCCACTCCGGGCGAAGAAGCGC
>NZ_JAHHPN010000081.1:0-7037 GCF_024606325.1 Endozoicomonas sp. ONNA1 | reverse complement strand
GCGCTTCTTCGCCCGGAGTGGCATGGAGCTTGATGATATTGCCAGAATGGTCGTTTACTGGATGGCACCCGAAGTTCACTCAAATCAATCTTCCACTGGCAATTCCTTACGAAATCCTCCCCTACAGAAGATTAGGTCCTTGACAGAAAACACACTCATTTTATTGATCTATCCTTGCCTTCTGTAAGTCAAAAAGTAAGGATAGAATTATTAAACAATCTCTCTTTGCAATAATGCTATTGCATTTACTGACGTTATCTGTCGCCTGTCAGGCCCAAGCGTTAACAGAACGTTTTGTAGTCGATCTTGAACAGAATGCAACTTCCCAAAACCAAGGCTTTTCTATAAAGCTTGAGCGCCGCGCGTTGCCAGTCAACTCGTCAGACATTACCGATACAAACGGCTCTGAAAAGTCAGCCTCTCTTCCTGATGACAAACGACACAGACCAGACGGTTACGAGGTAAAAACGACCACTATTGAGTCGCTTCCCTGGCAATGGTCTTACACTACTCATCTGCTAATTGCCTACGAACTGAACCTGACAACGAAGGAAACCCCTCTAAGCTCTCCTTATTCATGGGTACTTATAGAACTAGTTGTCGCTGTTGGTTGGCTTTTGAAAAGCCATTGGAACCCCGACTTCCCGTTACTTAGCCCGGCTGAACGACAAGAGGCAACATCTATGCTGACACAGGGAAATCAACCATTTGAGAGCATCACTATGATGTTGGGTTCTGGACAACAGTCACAAGGGCAGTCATCAAAATCATCCGTTCAGGACACTGCAATAGCACCACTGCACCCGGCAGGCTCTTTCAGCAGCACCTTGAATACTGACTACGGCGGCGGTAACGGTGACCCTCAACACCACCACCATACCCTGGGTTTGAATTGTTTCGTATTTCCCTGTCATGGCATTTGTCAATTCCCGCAATCGTCCATGAGCAGCGAACTCAGTGAATGGTTGCTGAACTCTTATGTAAGCTCATACCCCAATTTGCCTGATGATCATTGCTTTAGTGACATAGGTCACTGGGACATTGAACATTCCCGACAAACCTCGCCTTTCGATGTATTGGTTGATCTCCCTGCTATTCAACTCCAATACGATTCAGACCCACTATTTCCACCGCAAGCTTATGACATAGGTAGCAACCCAACCACTGACGGCAACTCTATGGGTGGGAACACCTTAGAAGGGGTCGCCTCAGACAGGGTCTCCTCAGACGGGGTCTCCTCAGACGGGGTCTCCTCAGACGGGGTCGCCTCAGACGGGGTCGCCTCAGACTCAGTGGGCTTTAGGGTGGACCGTAACACAGAAGCTGTCGAGCAAACCATCTGTGACCAGATAGTGATCGCAGAAGATGGCCAGCTGCGGCCATCCGACATGATCTGCAAGAGTTCTGTAACCTTATCGGCTCGTGTAAGAAGAACAGCCCGCGACACCAGGAAACGAACCTGTGACGTGGCCGTGGTCACCAACGATGGTCGGCAGCGAATATGCGGAAGAGTCTTCAAGAATGCTCCAGCCCTGTCATGCCATAAAAGCAGATTCCACAGCGGGCAAAAGACCTGCGTGGCAGTGGTCTGGGAGGACGGCCAGCAGCGCCCATGCGGGAGGGTCTTCAAGAATGCTCAAACTATGTGGGATCACAAAAGCAGAGATCACAGTGGGCCACAAACCTGTATGGTGACAGAGATGGGGGAGGATGGGCAGCCGCGACCATGCGGCAGGGTCTGCAAGAATTCTAAAACCCTCTCGTCTCACAAAAGCAGAGCCCACAGCAGAAAAAAAATCTGTCAGGTGATATTGATCGGCGAAGACGGCCAGCCACGACCATGCGGCAAGGTCTGTTTGAATACCTGCGCTCTGTCGGATCACAAACGAGCCAGCCACAGTGAGCAACAAACCTGTTACGCGCCCGTGATCGGTGAAGATGGCCAGCAGCGACCATGCGGAATGGTCCTCAGAAGTGCTAAAACCCTGGCGAGTCACAAAAGAAACGCCCACAGCGGCCAACGAACCTGTAACGTGATCATGGTCGATGAAGACGGTCAGCAGCGGTCATGCGGGAAGGTCTTAAAGCATGCCCAGGCGCTGTCATCCCACAAAAGCAGATACCACACCGGACAACAAACCTGTAATCTGAAGGTGCTTTGGAAAGATGGTCAGCACCGGCTATGCGGGATAGTATTCAAGCATGCCCAGGCCTTGTATCACCACAAAAGAAAAGCCCACACCTATCAACAAACCTGTGACGAGATTGTAACCGGGCAAGATGGCCAGTCACGGCCGTGCGGGGCGGTCTGCAATAACATTCTATCTCTGATGAATCACAAAAGAATACATCGAAAACGCAAGCCTGTTGATCAAAAAAATAACCGTGACCTCAGCCCTTGATCTGACAACTGCTCTTTAATGAGATGGTCTATCCTTCCTCTCTGTAAACCAGAATGCAAGGACAGAATCATTAGACATATACTCTTAACGGCACTGTCACTGCTATTGACCCTGGCTGTCGTCTGTCAGGCCCAACCAATGACAGAACATTTTATTGTCGAGTTTGAACAGAAAGCAAATTCTTCATCCCAGAGCATTTCTATAAAACGTGGTCGGCTTACTTTTCCGGGCACACCACCAGATATTACCAACACAAGCGGCAATGCAGGAACGGACTCTCCCCCTGATGTCAAATCACAGAGACCCGGCGGTTATGGGGTAAGAACGACCTTGACTGAGTCAATTTTGCGGCAATTAATTTATGCCACTCATCTACTGGTTGGTTACGAACTGAGCCTGACCACCAAAGAGTCTCCCCTGTGCCTCATCCCTTATTCATGGTTTCCTTTAGAGGCGGTTGTCGCTGTTGGGTGGCTTTTAAAAAACCATTGGAAGCCCATTTCATCATTTCTTAACACGATTGAACAACAAGAAACGAGTCAGGATAAACCGTTTGCCATCATCACTATGGTGCATGGCTCTGGGCATGACCAACAAAAAGACCAAACATCAGAATTATCCGGCCTGCAAGCCCCTGCAACCAACATTCACCCTACGGGCTCTTTCACTGCCCTCCTTTATTCTGGCTCTGGCGGCGGCATCGGAGGCCCTCAGGAACACTCACATACTTTGGATTTAAATTGTTTCGTCCACCCCTGTCGTGGCGTCTGCCAATTCCGACCGTCATCCGGTAGCAGAAAGCTCGCTAAATGGTCGCTGAATTCCGCAGAAAGTTCGACAGGAGTCACACCCGGACAAGGCTCACGCCCACATCCGTTCGATGGAGACTGTTTTCTTTACTCAAGCCATGCTTATCCTTTATACCCCAGATATTCCCAAGACCCATTGAGCACGGTGGGCGCCTTTACAATGGATACTTCCGGGCCACTCTATTTACCTGATCTTCAGGAAGGGGACGGGATCTCTTCTAATTCTGACACGCTTATACACCCATTTTGGACTTCAGAAACACAAACAACCACTGAGCCATCCCAATTCGGTCAGAGCCAACCTCATCTTTCCCAGACAGCCCCGGTACAGGCCTCTGGTGCCACTAAGAATGTTATGTTCGGATCGACAGATCGCCAACAAACCCTGTTGGATTGTAAAAGCAACTGCAACAGCAAGCAAAAAACCTGTACCTTGATCGTAGTCGGGGAAAAAGGTCAGACCCGGCTATGCGGAAAGACTTGCAAGAATAGTGGAGCCCTGGCGGATCACAGAAGGAAAGACCACAGCGGACGACTAATCTGTCAGTTTACTATGGTCGGTAAGGATGGCCAGCGGCAGCTATGTGGAATAACCTTCAAGAACGCTCTATCTTTGTCATCTCACAAAAGTAGAATCCATAGTGGACAACGAACCTGTGTCGATAACGTGGTCGGGAAGGATGGTAAGCCGCGACCTTGCGGAATGGTCTGCAAGAATGCTGGCACTCTGACGGATCACAAAAGAAGAGAGCACAGCGGACAACAAATCTGCGTCAAAACAGTAATCGGAGCGGATGGCGTGATGCACCCGTGCGATACGGTCTGCAGTAGTAGCAGAGCCTTGTCGGATCACAAAAGAAAAGACCACACCGAGCGACAAGTCTGTAAAGTGGCGGTGTTCGGGGAAGATGGTCTGTTGAGACGATGCGGAAAAGTCTACAGGAATGCTCAAGCCCTGTCGGATCACAAAAGAAGTAACCACACCAGCCAACAAACCTGTGACGTAAAAGTGGTCGGAGTCGATGGCAAGCAGTGGCCATGCGGAAAGGTTTGCAAAAATTCCAGAGCCCTGACGGATCACAGAAAAATACATCGAAAACGCAAGCTTTGTGGTGTGAATAAGGACAGTGACCACAGCCCCCAAAAAGAAAGTGTGAGTAACAATTGATCTAATACCCCATGAATAGAAATACAAAAAGGCACTGCTCGTCTAAAAGAGCGCCCAAAGAGATCCATCTATCCGCGAGATGACTCGTGATCACGCTGTCCGGGTTCGCCAACGAATGCATTAACACTTCAATGGTTTTATATAATAAGGCCTTTAACAGAAAAACACGCTTATTCTCTTGATCTATCCTTGCTCAGTAAACCAGAACGCAAGGATAGAATGATTAAACATTTACTCTCTGCAACACTGCTTTTGCTGCTCATCCTGTTGCCTGTCACCAACAAGGCTCAATCGTTGACAAGACATTTTGTTGTCGAGTTTGAACAGAAAACAGATTCTCCAAACCAGAGCTTTTCTATAAAGCGTGACCGGTATACGTTGCCGGACAATCAGTCAGACATTGACGGCACCAACGTCGATCCGGGATCAGATTCGCCGCCTGACGACCAACCGCACAGACTGAGCGGCTGCGGAGTAAAAACAACCATTATTAAGTCGATTGCATGGCCATGGTTCTACACAACCCATCTACTGGCCGGTTGCGAACCGATCCTGATCAAAAACGCCGCTCTGAGCTCCAGCCTTTATTCACGGACTCCTGTTGAAGTGTTTGTTGCTGTCGGTTGGCTTTTAAGAAGCTATTGGAGCCCAGATTCACCGCTGTTTAAACCGATGGAACAACAAGAGGCAAGACCTGTGCTGACACCGGGGGATCATTCGTTTGTGACAATCATTACTATGTCGGGCTATAGACAAGACCAACCACAAGCCCGGGCATTAGAACCATCGGGGCAGCGAGCCCCGGGAGCCGCCGAACCTGCAGGCTATTTCATTAGCCTCTTCTATTCTGACTCAGGCGGCGGCAACGGAGGCCCTCAAAAACCTCTACATACCCTGGACTTAAATTGTTTCGTCTTTCCCTGTTATGGTATTTGTCGATTCCGACTCTCACCCGACTGTAGACAGCTCACTGAATGGTCGCTTAATTCCGCAGACAGTTCGACGGTTCATACAGAAACAACACCCGGACGAAGCTCATGCCCCCATTCGGCCAATGGACGCTGTCTTCGTTGCTTAGGCTATGTTGATCCTGTAAACACCACATATTCCCAGCACTCATCGAGCACGGTGTACGGCTGTACAACGGAGACTTCCGAGTCGTTCTATTTACCTGAACTTCTCGAAGAAATCGGGATTTCTTTTACATTTCCCCAGTCCACTCCCCCAGTGGTGACTTCAGAAACAGGACAAACAACCACCGAATCATCCCAATTGGGTCAGACCCAATCTCATCTTTCCCGGGCAGACACAGCACAAGCCCTGATAACACACGAGACTGCTGAATTAACAAAGACACCTTGCCGACGAACACTGTCGCATCACAAACGAAATGTCGGCGACAGGACAAGAACCTGCAATGTGATCATTGCCGGGAAGGATGGTCAGTTGTGGCCATGCCGGAAGACCTGCAAAAATACTCAAGCCCTGGGGGATCACAAAAGAAACGCCCATAGCAAACCACTAACCTGTGACGAAACAGTGTTCGGAGAGGATGGCCAGCTGCGACCATGCGGGAAGGTTCTCAAGAATGTTAACGTCTTGCGGAATCATAAAAAAAGAGACCATACCGGGCCACAAACCTGCGGTGTGATTACGCTCGGGAAGGATGGCCAGATGCGACCATGCGGGATGTTCAGCAAAAACGCTCACGCCCTGAAGGATCACACGAGAAGAGCGCACATCCGGCAAACAACCTGTACCGTGAGCGTGCTCGGGGAGGATGGTCAGCAACGGCCATGCGGGAAAGCCTGCCCGGGCACTATAGCCCTCAGTGATCACAAAAGAAAAGAACACTGCGGAAAACAAACCTGTGTCATGAGCGTGGTCGGGAAGGATGACCAGCCGCGGCCATGCGGCAAGGTCTGTAAGAATAGAAAAGCTCTGGCGTCTCACAAAAGCAGGTATCACACAGGGCGCAAAACCTGCAACAAGACAGTAGTCGGAGAGGATGGTCATCAACGGGCATGCGGGAAAGTCTGCGAGAATGCTCGTGCCTTGGCAGATCACAGATCAAAAACCCACACCGGGCCAAAAGCCTGCGACAAGAAAGTGGTTGGGGAGGATGGCAAGCTGCGACCATGCGTAAAGGTTTGCAAGGATGCCAAAAGTCTGTCAGATCACAAAAGCAAATTCCACAGCAGTCAGAAAGCTTGTGACGTGACAGTGGTCAGGGAAGATGGCCAGCAGCAGCCATGCGGGAAGGTCTGCAAGAATGTTCAAGCACTGTCGAATCACAAAAAAGTGCATCAAAAACCCAAGCCTGTTGATCTGGACCGTAATGATGCCCCTGGTCTTTGATCTGACTCCAGCCCTTTCATGAGGTGTTTCCCGGCACTGACTTTGATTTTTAACAAAAGTTTCTTGCTCTGTAGGGGACAATTTCGAAACAAAGCACCTTAAAACCCCTCTTGGCTGGCATCAATCCCGTATTGACCTTAATTACGCTGGTTATTTTTGGTCTCATCCAGATGGGTTCAGTCAACCTGTCCCGTACTGCCCCAACTATGGGGCACCGAGATCGACTCCGCGCGTTAACGTCTCAAGCGCTTCTTCGCCCGGAGTGGCATGGAGCTTGATGATATTGCCAGAATGGTCGTT
>NZ_JAHHPN010000996.1:0-27877 GCF_024606325.1 Endozoicomonas sp. ONNA1 | reverse complement strand
CCTCAATTTCTTGCAATCCTCGCTACGGACGCTTAAGTCCGACAGGCTGCTAGACAAAAGCAAGCGCCCTTGAAGGGGCGCTTTGGCTGATTCTGGCTGGAACTCAGGTCTCCGGGAAGTCGTTCGTTTCATCTACCCGGGTGATGAAATGAAGTATCCGGTTAATGGCGGGTTTCACTGGCTGGCATGATGTTAGGGTGATCGAGCCATTCTTCAGGGCTCTCATCGATGGAGTCCACTGCTTCGGCTTCATTCAGCTCCCCGCGGGTCGCCAACACTGCCAGGTCCTTGGCAAAGCTCTGTAAAAGATCGATCACTTCCTCCCTGTCAGGATCGAGGCTTTCATCAAAAGTGATATTGAAAAGAGGATTATCATTTTCATACTCCTCTCCTTTTCGCATGAGCGTCATTTGAAGGCCGGGGTTCTCATAATCCGTGACTTCGGCCAACTTGAATGTAACTGACTGGGCTTCCCTGAGAACAGACAGCAACTTCAGGGCTTCTGCAGCGCTGATATCGCCTGCATCCACACAGGCTTCAACATACTCTCTGGCCGATAACCCCGAGTCCAGGTAGTTGTCCACCAGATCCTGCAGTTCTTTGTACTTGTTATGGTTCATGGACCCTCCTTAACTGCGCTTTCAGTAATGCCTGTAAACGAGTGCACATTTCCAGTGTACCTGATTGCGAATCAAATGAAAGGTTAAATAAGTATTTGTACGTCCGTACTCTTCGGGTGCTACGTAAAGGCATGGAGCTGCTCTTCTAACAGGTGACTTAAGGTGTTACTTTTAAGCGGAGTGGTCTTTCAAGAAAGGTTTTCTGAAAGGTTTTATTCATAATGTAGGGCTCTTTAGCCATACTTTTATTTTCTGTCATTCCCTCTGCTGTATTTATGAATCTTTCCAGACTGAACCTGAACCTGCTGCCTGGTCTGAAAGCCCTGCTGGACACCCAGAGTGTTTCCAAAGCAGCGCAGATAATGTGTGTTACCCAGTCTGCCATGAGTCGAACTCTGGCCCAGTTAAGGGAAGCATTGAATGACCCGGTTCTGGTGAGAAAAGGCAATCGAATTTTCTTGTCCGAGAAGGCGATGTCCCTGCATGAAGATGTGAACAGAGTTGTCACGGAAGCCAGCAGTATTTTTGAAAACCAACAGTTTTATATCTCAACCACCCAGCGACATTTCCGGATTGCTTCAGGACACACGGTGCTGGAACGGATTCTGCCTGAAGTACTGCAAAAAATATGGGCGTTGGCACCCGGGCTGACCTTTGAGTTGCAGGCCATCAATCCAGCTGTTGATGTTGCAACCGGAAAGCTGGATCTGTCTATTGGTTATATGGGCGCCCGGGAAGAAGGTTTATCCTGCTTTTCACTGATGAAAGATCGGATGTGCCTGATTCTCTGTGAAAACCATCCTTTGGCCCATGAGTCTTTTTCAGAAGAGGCTCTCAGGTCTTTTTCCTTTGTGGTGCAGAGGGACAATATCAATCTACATCAGCAAAGTGAGATCAACCGTTTCCTCAGTTCGGTTCAGGTGAAAACCTGGTCGCCCAGTCTTTCGGTCAGTCTGGCGTTGATCAAGGGAACAGACTGCGTGTTTATGGCTCCGGCTTCATTGCCTATGTTCATGGAAGAGCTGTCTGGCTTCGTGATTAGGGAGTGCCCAAAAAATATTCCGAAAGTCAGCTTTGATATTGTCTGGCCTGAGTATTGGGAGATGAACAGAGCGCATCGTTGGATGAGGGAGTTCATCAGTAATGCATTGTTGGAACATATCCAGAGCAAAGACCTCGATATGTTTGTCACTGAGTCAGAAGAAAGTCAGGAAGAGAAGAGTACTCCGCTTTCCTGACCCTGTCCTCAAATGATACTTTCCCGAGGGATTGCTTCTGTTGCTGCAGGCTGACACACATCGAGAACATCATATAATTTCTCGATCTGACGGGTAAGCGTTTCTATGGGGCGCTCACTGGAGACATTAATAGCAGCAGAAACCATTTTCCCACACTCGGAGCTGTTCATGGACAGGCTCTCAAGGTCAAATCCCCGGTGTCTGACTACCCGCAGAAGCCGCTCCAGTACCTCTGGCTTTTTATAGCACTGGATAGTCAGGGAGTAATGGGTTTTGGAATCGCTCATGCTCTTGCCTCCATCATTTCGTGGTTGGCGGCACCGGGTGGCACCAGGGGCCAGACGTTCTCCCGCTCATCAATACAGACATGAAGTATTCTTGCCTCCGGAGCCTGAAGCATTTCTTCCAGAGCGGGGATTACTTCATGTCTTTTGGTAATTATTCTGCCTTCAATGCCAAATGCTTTGGCCAGAGTGACAAAATCAGGATTGTCCGAGAGGTCAGTTTCACTGTAGCGCTGGTCAAAGAAGAGTTCCTGCCATTGCTTCACCATGCCGAGTCGCTGGTTGTCGAGTAAGACCATTTTGACGGGCAGCTGTTTTCTTTTGATCGAGGCCAGCTCCTGCACATTCATCATGAAAGAGCCGTCTCCGGAGACGAGTATCACATCGTCTTCCGGTCTTGAAATAGCAGCGCCTATCGCTGCCGGGAGACCAAAGCCCATGGTACCAAGCCCGGCACTGGAAAGGTGGTTATTCGGATGACAGAAGCTCATGTGTTGAGCTACCCACATTTGGTGCTGACCCACATCACAACTGATCACAGAGTTCTCGCGGGTGGCCTCAGATAACTGTTTCAGAAGCAGAGGCGCAAAGATGTCTTCCCCGGGTTTGTCATAACACCACTGGCTGGCAGCGCGGCTGTTCTTACAGTGTTGTAACCAGTCACCCTGATCTAAAGTAATGGTCAGACTGCTTAGATTCTTCTTCAGGCAACCACAAAGACTGACATCAACAGGGCGACGCTTACCATGCTCTGCAGGGTCAATATCGAGATGGATGACTTTCGCACCAGGGGCAAAACTCTCAAGCTTGCCTGTGACCCGGTCATCAAAGCGGGCTCCGATGGCTATCAGCAAGTCGCATTCCTGCACTGCCAGATTGGCAGCCCGGGTTCCATGCATACCCAGCATACCAAGGTAGCCGGGATCGTCAGGACGAATCGCTCCGATTCCTTTCAAGGTGCAAACACTGGGGAGACCGGTTTCTGTCAGGAATGTCCTGAGCTCGTCTATCGCATCCGCCATTCCTGCACCGCCACCTACGTAAGCAAGAGGTTTGCTGCTTTTCCGGAGCAAAGAGATCGCAGCATTAATCCTGTCAAAACTGTCGGCAGCTCTCTCTTTTATCACGCTGAGTGGTGGCACGTAGTGAGCCTCTGCCAGCTGAATATCTTTTGGCAGGTCAACCAGAACAGGGCCCGGGCGGCCAGATCGGGCCAGGTCGAAAGCTTTGTTCAGGGTTTCGCAGATATCATTCGGGTCTGTCACCAGAAAGCTGTGCTTGGTACAACCCAGTGTCATACCCAGAATATCGATTTCCTGGAAGGCATCTGTTCCCATCATGGCAGTAGGCACCTGACCTGTGATGGCCACCAGAGGAATGGAATCCAGCATGGCGTCGGATAAAGCAGTGATCAGGTTCGTTGCGCCGGGGCCGGAGGTGGCAATACAGACTCCGGTTTTACCACTGGCCCTGGCGTAGCCTATGGCGGCGAAAGCGGCTCCCTGTTCATGTCTGCAGAGAAGGTGCTCAACATTGGAATCCAGAAAGGCGTCATAGACTGGCATGATGGTGCCACCGGGATAACCGAAAACATGTTGAATCCCTCGCTGAGAAAGATTTTTTACCAGTGCATTAGCGCCGTTCATGGGGTTGACCTCGTTCGTGCCCGCGATGAGCTTCAGCCTTGATGCGAACAGGCTTGCTAACGCTCATTTCAAACCACTGCTGTGCAGAGAACAAAACGGCAACAGGGAGGATAATCAGCAGCAGTTCCGGAAGGCTGATGATTGCCACAATGGTCAGGCTCAGAATAGCAATAATTATTGGGTTGTTCAGGTTTAGCATGGTTCTATCCTCTTTGTCCGGAGCCGTCATCTTGTCTGTGCTCCCGGGGTTTTCAGGCCCCAAATATGAAAAAACCCCCCGGACCTTTCGGTGCGGGGGGTTCCTTGAAACTCTGATCTGTCAGCCAACAGACCCCCGCGCGGAGATGTTAATCACCACGACGGGTAGGAGAATTATGTTGCTGATGAGGTTGAGTTTCATAACCAATAAATACTATTCAGATTGTTTAAAGTATTTTCAGGTATAACACACACAGTCAATATGTGCCAGAAAAATTAAAATTCAGAAAGGCTGGTTAATGAAGAATCGAAGCCGGTTGTCTTCTTTACTGCTGGCGATTTCAGTTCTTACGGTGACACCTTCCACCTTAAAGCGGATGCCACCACCCACGCTGTACTTCATATCGGTATGGAGTTCTCCCAGGTCGAAGTCGTCAGCAACGCGGCCAGCATCTACAAACAGAGTCCATTGCCACCATGGAATATCGTAAAGAGGTCCGACCACAGGCAGATCCTCAAGTGGCTGCCAGAATGGAATAGCGCGGAACTCCAGACTGTAAGAAACCGCCGACCGGCCATGGAAACGGTCAGTAGTGTAACCTCTCAGCTTATCCCACCCCCCCAGAGAAACCCCGGCAAAAGAAGGAGGGCGCTTGAACTCTTGCTCGCCATTGACATGGGTAGTGTCGTTCCAGGTGGGCGTATCAGCAAGCCAGGCGTTCACTGCGATGACCTGCTGATCAAGATATTCATTGCTGCCGAGGTTGAAGAACTTGCTGAACTCAAATTCCCAGGTCGTCCAGTCTGTACGGCTTTCGCTACCCCAGTCTCTGGTGTAGGTGAAGGTTGTCCGACTGCCTCGGGACGGCAGCTGACTGGCGTTACGATTGTCGTAATCCAGAATCAACTTGATGCCAGCTGCCTTGTCTGCGGAATCTGTTGAGTAGTCATCCAGTTCCTGACTTTTGTAGAAAGGCTGAACCTCGAAAGAGCTGATGCCGGATGTCAGAGGGTTCCAGACTTGACCCGCAGCGGCATTGCCCAAAGCATCCTGTTTCAGGCTGGACATCGCACCGTCTCGACCTTCTGCAATGGGCAAAATGTATTTGAAACGGGCCGTGTAGCTTTGTTCAATACTGCCTGTGGTAATGAAGTTGTCCTTACTCGAGTCATTACTGCCGGGTTGCTCTCCGGAAAAGTGAGGGTTGCCGGGCAAGTAATAACTGGATCGTGTGTAGTCTCCATAAAGAGCATTCACACTCACCAGCATCTGATCAAGATCAGGAATGGTGAGATTATAAAGACCGGCATAGACCATCGCGGAACCATTGCTGGAGGCGATGGCGGTTCCGAACAGAGAGGCTTGTGGTTGTCCAACGCCCTTGATAACTCCGGCACCACCCAGAGCGGTGCCCCAGTCTTCAGAACTGAACAGGAAGGGTACGCCGGCAAAATCGTAGTCCTCACCTGCAGGCTCCGCAGCAAACGCGCCTTGAAGTCCTGCAGCCAGGAGTAGGGAGGCTCCAACAAATTTTAGTTTTTGTTCGCGATATGGATTTATGCGCATTGTCTGTTCAGTAGATTCTTAAAGTAATGCGCTATTTTCTAATTGGTTCGATTGTTCTGGAATAAGAGGTTATTCCTATTGACCTGCCGAACTTTTTATCATGCAGTCGGTGGGTTCTCAGTCAGTGAAAATTAATCTGAGTCGAAAGTGACTTATGTGATGTTCTGGTTAACCTGTTGTATGATTTTATTGTCTCCACATTGAAGTGATTCAATTTGCCAGAGTTCTCAGCGAGACTGACCACTATAACTGGCCCAGACTTTAAAATGGTAGACATCGTCGGCATCAATGGTTAATAACCGATCAGGGTCATAGATGTCCACCAAAGTTGGGTCTTCACCGGCGTCCTTTAACCATTTAAATTGGGCAAGCTTGTCAGGATGTTGATTACTTTTCACCTCGAACAGCTGGACAGACGGATCTACGTCGCAGAAACCCGCACCCTGGAGGTAATAAATATTCATGGTCTGTCCGCTCCCCGGGAGCGTTTGCAGAGTCCATGGCGAGACATGGTCGATGCATAATCTTGGAAATCCTGTAGTCACTGTGAAGCTATCGGCACCGGCTCCCTGCAAGAATTCTATCTGTGCCAGACCAACGGAGAATACGTTCAGAGAGCACATCGATAATAAAATCGTCAAAAACGCCAGCCTGAAAGTTGGATTTGCATTCTGCCTCGACATGATCAAATCTCCTACTGCATTAATGCAGCATTTATTCTAGCCCGAATATTTCATAAACACTGCTACAGTCCGAATGGTTGATGTTTTTTTGAACAAACGTAGCAGGTATTGCCGTATTTGGTTTAAACAGGCTGTACTGTTGAGCACCGTGGGGCAGGCTGGCTGGCTGTTTCCCGGATCAGGGTGCTTCTTTCTCTTAACTCCACTGACCTCATTGTTTTGAACTTCCATTATAAAATCGACTCAAACAGATCGAATCAATTTCGAATGCCCTTTCCAGGCGGGGGTAAGTACTGACTTTGGAGCTTAAAAAAAATGGACCTGATAAACAGCAATGCCAGCATTGAAAATTCACTCTGGCCAACACCTGAGCAAATTCAGCCGGAGCAAGCACCATCGGGTTTCAGCGCAGGCAGGGAAGTGACTGTCTATGAGAAAAGTCAAAGTTTATTCCTGGATTTGCCCGAATTAACACAGCGCATGATTATTCGCTATCTGGGCTTTCGTGAGATTACCCGTTTAAAAAAGGTCTGCAAACATCTTCGCGATCTTGTTGAAAACGATAAAGCTCAGGAAAGAGCTTGGTATCGCCAGATTCCTTCGCCGTACCCATTTCAACTAGAGTCCATCCTCAGGGCAAAAGACGAGCAACAACTCCGTCATTGGTTGAAGCCGTTTGCGGATAGGGGCGCTGTCGAGTCACTCATAGAACAACAAAAGAGTCTTTATTTTCCTGCTCAGTTACTGTTCATCAACAGTAAACTGATGTCTCAATGTGAGAAGTTCAAGTTAGTGGATAAAGCCGAAATCCGCCATGTAAACCAAGTCAAGACAGCCTCCTTCAGCCCCGATGGCCGCCATCTGGTGACCGCCAGTCACGATGACCGCCATCTGTTGAACGGCAGCCATAAAATCTATGTTCAGAAAGACGATGGATCATGGGAACCAAAAGTCGCCATTTCCCATGATCGTAGTGTCCTCTTTGCCAACGTCAGCCGTGATGGCCGTCATCTGGTGATCGGCAATGTCGATAGAACGGCAAGAATCTATGGTCTGGAAGACGATGGAACATCGAAAATAACAGCCACCATTACCCACACTTGCAAGATCAATACAGCCACCTTCAGCGCCGATGGCCGTCATCTGGTCACCGCCAGTAACGATAAAACAGCGAAAATCTATGGTCTGGAGGAGGATGGATCATGGGAAATAAAAAACACCATTACCCATACTATCCCGGTCCTTTCAGCCACCTTCAGTGCTGATAGCCGTCATGCGGTGACCACCGGAAGTGATGAAGTGAAAATCCTTAGCCAGGGGGACGATGGATCATGGGAAGTAGAGGACACTATTCATCAAAGATGGATCATTTCGGCCAAGCTCAGCCCCAATGGCCGTCATCTGGTGATCATCGGTGATGATACAATTCAAAAAATTTATGTTCAGGGGGCTGCTGGATCATGGGTAGAAAAAAACACCCGTGTATACGGTACCCCCGCCTCTGCCAAATTCAGTGCCGACAGCTGCCACCTGGCGACCGTCGGCTGGGATGGCCAAGTGATAATCTTTAGCCTGCAAGACGATGGATCATGGCAGGAAATAGCCACAAGTGAGCATGACCTGGTTGTTGTCTCAGCCACATTCAGCGCCGATAGCCGCCATCTGGTGACCGCCAGTTATGATAGTACGGCGAAAATCTTTAACCTGCAGGACGATGGATCATGGCAAGAAATAGCCACAATTGTTCATGACGATGGTGTCCGCTCAGCCACATTCAGCACCGATGGCCTCCATGTTGTGACCGCCAGTAATGACGGCACGGCGAAAATCAGTGGCCTGCAAGCGGGTGGATCATGGCGGGTAAAAGCCATCATTCAACATAATGATGCAGTTACCTCAGCCGACTTCAGCGCCGATAGCCGACATGTGGTGACCGTCGATGAAGATTACAAGTTGAGAATCACTGAATTATGGAAGAACGATTAATGATCGAATATTTTCCCGGATCAGGGCTCCTCTTTTTCTTACTGGAATGGTCAGTATAAGATTGATGTCGTTTGTCCCGGATTGCCTTAATGAGCCGGGGAATGAGCTCAGTACAGATGGCCATTTCATGAAGCAGTAGAGCACCAAAATCGAAGGACAACTCCCTTCAGTTAAAATCAGCTCTGACAGTTTTACCATTAACGGGGTGAAAACGAAGAGCTTCTTGTGTATGTTTCGCCATAGCAGGTTCCGGTTTGCTTCTTCCGAAGCTTTCTTTTGGTCGACCCAATCATATCAGGTGATTGGGAGGAACCTGCTCTTATTTATGAAATATTCGGGCTGGGAGGCTGTCGTTTGTTCGGGTACAAATCCTTGATAATAGAAACGAGCAACCATCAGATAGATAGCATCCCGTTTCTTGAGAGTTTGCAGGTTTAGCATCGAAACTGCTCCGGACTTTAATATTGTCACTATCAATATCGTCAATCGATAATAATCCGTATTAATCAATACAGTGCCCGAATCGAATCAGGATAGGCTCACATGAACCTGAAAAAGCAGTTTCCCATTCTGGAGCAGAACGTCCACGGTCATCCTTTGGTGTATTTAGATAATGCTGCCACTACCCAGAAGCCTTTCCCGGTCATTGAAGCCATCAATCGCTTTTATCGGGAAGCCAATGCCAATGTACATCGTGCGTCACACTACCTGAGTGCTCGCTCAACCCACGCATTTGAGGAAGCAAGGGAGGAGGTCAAGCATTTCCTGAATGCCGCCAGTTCAGATGAAATTATCTGGACTCGGGGAGCGACAGAAGCTCTGAATCTGGTCGCTCAAAGTTGGGGAAGAAGTCAGTTGCAGCCGGGTGATGAAATTCTGCTTTCGGCCATGGAGCATCATGCCAATATTGTGCCCTGGCAACTGGTAGCCGAACAAACGGGAGCCGTGATCAAAGTTATTAATATCACAGAGCAGGGGGAGCTTGACCTCAACAGTTTTCGTGCACAGTTGACGGATAGGACCAGGATTCTTGGCATTACCCATGTCTCCAATGCGATTGGAACAGTGAATCCGGTTGAAACGCTTATACCTGAAGCTAAAGCCGTGGGCGCACTGGTGTTAGTGGATGGCGCTCAGTCGGTGGCGCACTGCAGTGTTGATGTACAGAAACTGAACTGCGACTTCTATGTTTTTTCCGGCCATAAAGTGTTTGGCCCGACGGGTATCGGTGTTTTATACGGTCGAAAAGCTTTGCTGGAAGCCATGCCGCCCTGGCAGGCCGGGGGAGAAATGATTCGGCAGGTCAGTTTCAGTGGCACCTCGTTTAACAAATTACCGTTCAAGTTCGAAGCCGGTACTCCCAATGTTTCGGGCGTGATCGGACTTAGGGAAGCTATCCGGTTTTTGAGGTCGCTGGATATGGAAGAGGTTGCCCAGCATGAAGACAGGTTGAGAAAAACAGCTGAAGAAGGTCTGAGAAATATTCCGGGAGTCACCCTGGTGGGGGAAACCAGACATAAAGTCTCTGTTGTCTCGTTTGTGGTCGAAGAGTTTCACAATCAGGATATTGGTCTTTTGCTGGATCAACAGGGTATAGCCGTAAGGACCGGCCATCATTGCACCATGCCGTTGATGGAGCATCTGGGATTGGCAGGAACCATCAGAGCTTCTTTTTCCGTCTATAACACGCTCGAAGATGTGGAGGCGTTTCTGAAAGCGCTCATCCGTATTGTGAAAGGCGAGTTTAATTCTGTTCATGAGAGTAAAGAGGTTAAGGGTGATTCAGCCTTCTTCAATCAGCTTGAAGGTGAACATGCTGCTGAGTTCACAAAAGACCAGATTTTCCAGACCATCACTGCTTCCCGGAGCTGGCAGGACAAATACCTGCATATTATGTTGCTTGGTAAGAAACTGCCCTCTTTGCCAGAAGCCATGAAAACGGAAGAGTCACGACTCCATGGTTGTGAAAGTACTGTCTGGCTGCACCACTTTTATGATGAGCAGACCATGAACATTTACTTTGCTGTGGACTCCGATGCCAGAGTGATAAGAGGACTGATCGCTATTGTGCTCTCCGTTTTTAACGGTTGCACACCAAAAGACATTAGTCGTTTTGATATGGATGGTTGGTTTGCCAGACTGGATCTTTATAACCATCTGAGTCCCTCACGGGGTAATGGGCTCAGGGCGATTATAAACGAGATCAGGTCTCTTGCTCACCGGTTTGAGTAACGTTATCTCTCTTTGCCCACCAGGTAGCAAGAACAGAGCCTGTGATGTTATGCCAGATGCTAAAGAAGGTGGCTGGCAGGGCTGCGGCAGGCGTAAAGAATTTAGTAGCCAATACTACCGCCAGGCCGGAGTTCTGCATACCGACTTCAATGGCGACAGTCTTGCAGGTTTTCCGGTCAAAGCCTGATAGATGCGCTACCAGATAACCCAGACTCAGACCTGTGCCATTGTGCAGTGCCACTGCCAGAATGGTGATGAGTCCAATTTCTGGAAGCTCTTGAGCGTTAGACGCCACTACGACGGCAATGACCAGAAGAATAGTTGCCATGGAACAGAGTGGAAACAGGGGGTTCAGTTTTTGCACGAAACCATGGCAGAAATGGTTGACCAGAATCCCCAGCGCCACCGGAAAAATAACCACCTTGGCCAGACTCCACATCATTGCCAGTGGTTCCACTTCAATATATTGGTGGGCAAGAAGACTGATTAACAAGGGGGTAGCGAAAGCGCCTGTCAGGGTTGATAAAGCTGTCATGGAAATGGACAGGGCAACATCGCCTTTTGCCAGATAACACAGTACGTTTGAAGCGGTTCCTCCGGCAACACTGCCCGCCAGAATCATGCCTATCGTCAGATCCACAGGAAGACTCAGAAGTTGTGCAATCAATAACCCGGCAAAAGGCATGATCCCAAATTGCAGCATCACCCCTGTATAGAGCGCGGGTAAACGATCTTTGATCCGGGCAAAGTCGTTCACTGATAAGGTCAGTCCCATAAACAACATGATCAGGCTGAGTCCGTGACTAATCAGGTAGCCCAGATGATCAAAACTCTCGGGGAAGGAATAAGCCAGAGCTGAAAAGATAACAGCCCATAGAGGAAACAGTCGTGTCATTGTATTTAAAAGCATGAAGGTTTTTTGCACTCCAATTATTAATCGCTAGTTACTAAAGATTTTCCCGGGTCGCTAGATAAATCTTAAGTCAACGTGAACTTGGGTGACAGACCACTGAGAGATATAAGAGTGGCAAAGCGAGCATTGACACAGGCAATCTGTTTTTGCTGTGCAAGCTGCTTAATTCAGCAATGAATAAATAGCAATGAATAAAAGCAGGGTTGTCGTCGATTAGGAGTAAATCAATAACGATAAAGCAGGAGCTTAACTCCTATGGCCATCAGCTTTGAGTCTGCGTTGGGTGTTCATCCCCAGGCGCTGGCGTTTCGTGGAATCCGTGCTGAAGTGATTGCCGGAAACCTGGCAAACATTGATACACCGGGTTTTAAAGCCCGGGATGTAGAGTTTAAAAGCATCTTAAAGGGTCAACTTTCCGGAGATGCTTCTACCGACGACAGGCATCTGGACATGCCACCCTCAGCACAAGACAGTTCAATGATGTATCGCATTCCATTCCAGCAAAGTACTGATGGCAATTCGGTTGAATTGGGCGTTGAGCAGGCTTCCTTCTCCCAGAATGCTATGGATTTTCAAACCAGCCTTATTTTTCTGCGTAAAAAGCTGGGCTCCCTTGAGCAGGCTATTAAGGGAGGACTATAAATGAAATTGAACAACCTCTATGAAATATCTGGTTCGGCGTTGAATGCCCAGATGGTTCGCCTTAATACCATTGCCAGTAATCTGGCTAATATCTCCAGTGCGGGTAGCACGCCTGAAGAAGCATACCGTCCCGTCAGACCTCTTTTTTCTGCTTTCTACAAGCAGACTGTTGGAGAGAATGCAGGCGCTGCCCGGGTGCAGGTTGATGATGTATTGGAAATGCCACCCAGTGAAAAAAATAAACGATACGAACCTGATAACCCCCTGGCGAATCAGGAGGGTTATGTTTTCTATCCCGACATTAATGTGATGCAGGAAATGGCTGACATGCTGTCGGCCACTCGCAGCTACCAGAGCAGTATGGAAGTGATGGTGAGCGCCAAGAAATTACAGCAACGATTGCTGTCGCTTGGTGAGTAAAAAGGAGCACTATGACAGGCATTAATCCGGTTTCATCAGGCAGCGGCGCTAACCCTGTGAACAATGACAGCCGAACGCTACAGGTCAACCAGGACCAATTTATTGAACTGTTCATCGCACAATTGAACAACCAGGATCCCCTGGCGCCGATGGACACAAACCAGATGCTGACCCAGCTTTCCCAAATATCCTCTGTTGAAAGCCTTAACTCGATTGACGATCGCATTGGTGGTTTGACCAGTTCACTTCAGCAGTCCCAGTCTCTGGGGGCTGCTGGACTGGTAGGGAAAGAAGTATGGGTTGAGTCCAACAGTCTGTCGGTAGAAGAGGCAGGTCAGTTCAGCGGAAGGACTGAGTTGCAGGTCAATGCTTCGGACGTCCTTATTCGGGTTTATACGCCGGATGGTAGTCTGGTTCAGTCCAAATCACTGGGTCAACAGTCCGCAGGTATCGTTCCATTCACTCTCGATGATCTTGTTCCCGGGCAATACACAGTCACGGCAACCGGAGTCAACGGTAATGAAGCATACAGCGGTACGCTGTCTATGAAATCTACGGTGTCTGGTATCAATATGACCAATGCCGGAGCTGAATTAAGGCTTGAGGGCATGGGATCTGTGCCACTGTCTTCTATCTCGATCATTGGCAACTGAGACTATCAGGGAGGGTAAGGAATGTCGTTTAGAATTGGGTTGACCGGATTAAATGCTGCACAGCAGGATCTGGAAATTGTCAGTAATAATATTGCCAACAGTAATACCATTGGCTTTAAAGGGTCCCGCGCAGAGTTTTCTGATGTTTATGCTTCTTCGATAGGAGGCGGTAATGGTCAGGTGGCAGGTGTTGAGGTGGCCTCTATCAGCCAGCAGTTCTCCCAGGGCAATATCACTTCCACAGAAAATGCTCTTGATATGGCGGTTAATGGTCAGGGTTTTTTCGTAGTTAATGACAATGGCCAAATGAATTACACCCGGGCAGGCTTCTTTCAGTTAGATGCCAATAATAACGTGGTGAATAATAAGGGCCTCAGGCTTCAGGGGTATTCAGCGGATGCATCGGGCAACGTACTGGCTGGTACCCAGACCGACCTGAAAATCAACCAGACCTCTATACCCGCTCAGGCTACTACCGATGTGGTGACGCTGGCTAATCTGGATGCCAGAACGGATGCCATTACTCCCGCTGTGCCAATAGACCCAACCAACCCGTCCACCTTTAATTCCACTATGGCATTTAATGTTAATGACAGTCTGGGTGGAAGCCACACCGTCAGTATGTATTTTGCAAAAACGGCAGATAACGCTTGGGACATTGAATTTTATTTTGACGGACAGGGGCCTGACTTGACCCAGCCTGTCACGTTTAATAACGATGGAACACTGGCAACGCCTGTCGGTGGCGGGGTAACTCTGGGTATTCCAGCCGGGGATGCCCGACTATCGGGTGCTGCTGCAATGAGCTTCGACATAGATATTTCAGATTTCACTCAGTTGGGCACTGACTCAGCGGTAAACCGGGTAACCCAGAATGGCTTTCCTCCGGGCTCACTCAACGGTATTCAGATTACTGCAGACGGTATTCTTCAGGCTCTTTACTCCAACGGACAAACTCAGGTTCAGGGGCAGATTGTTCTGGCTGATTTTGCTAACGACAGTGGTTTGATTCCTATGGGGGACAGTCTCTGGCAGTCGAGCTTCGCTTCAGGTAACCCAGCTTTGGGTATTCCGGGGGCCGGTGTTATGGGGTCACTGGAGTCAGGAGCACTGGAACAATCTAATGTCGATATATCCCTGCAACTGGTGCGTTTGATTGAGGCCCAGAGTAACTATCAGGCCAACGCCAAGACCATTGAAACCAGTAATAACCTTACCCAGGCACTGATGAATATTATCTGATGGATAAAGTACTTTATATCAGCACCGCCGGAGCCAATCTGGCCATGAAAGCCCAACAGGTGCATGCCAATAACCTGGCTAATGTTTCTACTCCCGGATTCCGCCGGGACTTTGTTAGCAGTATGGCTGTGGAAATGTCGGGTGATGGTCATGAAGGACGGGTGATGCCCAAGCTGCGTGGACTGGGTAGCCGTTTCGCCAGCGGCTCAATGGATACTACTGGTCGTGCAATGGATGTTGCGATCAGTGGCAGTGGCTGGTTTGCGGTCAAGGGCAGTGATGGCAATGAAGCATATACCCGTGCCGGACAGTTCAAAATAGATGATGAAGGCAATGTACTAACCGCCCGGGGGGATGCCGTTATCGGAGATGGCGGACCTCTTCAGTTACCGGATAATCAGTCTGTCTCCTTTGGTGTAGACGGTACAATAAGTATCGTGCCTGCTGAGGGCGGCAATCCTGTTCAGGTAGGCCAGTTAAAGCTGGTGAACCCGGCTATTACAGAAATTACCAAAGGCGCAGACGGGCTTTTTCGTTCTATTGATGGCGGAGAACTGGAGGCCGATCCGGAAGTCAGGTTACGAAGTGGTTTTCTTGAAGGCAGCAATGTGAATGCCCTGGAAGAAATGGTGTCGTTTTTAAGCCTCAGCCGTCAGTTTGAGGCCCAGATGAAGCTGATGAAAACCGCTGGAGACATGGCTTCTGCGGGTGACCGATTAGTCAGAGATCAGTAGCGGACAGCAAATAACAACTTATAGCTCAGAGGACGAGCCTATGAATCCCGCATTATGGGTCAGTAAGACAGGGCTGGCTGCTCAGGAAAAGCAGATGTCCATCATTTCCAACAACCTGGCCAACGTCAATACCATCGGTTTCAAACGTGATCGGGCCAGCTTTGAAGATCTCTTTTATCACATTGAAAAGCAGCCGGGGGCTCTGTCAGACCAGGACAACGAACTGCCTTCTGGCTTGCAGATAGGAACTGGCGTAAAAATTACCGGAACCCAGAAAGTGTTTACTCCCGGCAGTTATGAAACCACCAAACAGGCACTGGATGTGGCAATCATTGGTAATGGCTTTTTTCAGTTTACACAGCCCGATGGAACCGCTGCATTCTCCAGAAATGGTCAGTTTCACCTGAATGGAGATGGTCAAATAGTGAATGCCAGTGGTTTGCCTTTGGAACCGGGCATTACCGTACCCGCTGACGCCACCGGAATCAGTATTAGTGAAGATGGCATTGTTATGGCAACCATTCAGGGGCAGGTTGATCCGACAGAAATAGGCCAGATCAGCATTGCTAATTTTGTTAATCCGGCTGGTCTCGTGGCTCTGGGGGGGAATCTGTACCTGCAATCTGCCGCCAGTGGTGACGCGATAGAAGGCACTGCCGGTCAGGGAGGTCTGGGTTCGCTGAAACAGTTTACTCTGGAAACATCTAATGTCAGCTCAGTGGAAGAGCTGGTCAATATGATATCGGCACAGCGAGCCTATGAAATGAACTCCAAGGTCATTGCTGCGGCTGATGAAATGATGCAGTTCGTTAACCAGACTCTTTAACAGGGTTGGATAGAGGACAGAGAATGAGACTTCTGTGTTTTATAGCCATGTTTATGCTGTTTGGTTGTTCGAGTGCACCCCGCCAGGGTGACACCAAACCTGCTGGTCAACATCAGCAGGTGACAAAGGGCCCCGAACCTGAAGCGGAAAAAATGGTTGCTGATAACGCTGTTTTTCAAAAGGAAAGCTCCCACAACGAATCAGTTTATCCCAGTGGCAGCCTGTTTAATGCCAACTATGGCAACTTTATGTTCTCCGACCGCCGTGCCTACCGTCTGGGCGATATTCTGACCATCGAGCTGGAAGGTACCACGAATATCAGCATGAGTGGTTTAAGTAAAGTCGACAAAAATAATGCCATCAGCATTCCTGATCCGACCCTGTTGGGTAAAACCAGTGCAGCTATTCTTGGCGGGGGCCGATCTCTGGCCTTTGAAGTTCAGCCTTCCAGAAGTTACGGAGGCAATACTTCCGCCAGCCGTGGAAATAGCCTGAAGGGTAATATTGCCGTGAAGGTGGTCGAGGTTTTCAGTAATGGCACCCTGAGGGTTGAGGGAGAAAAATGGTTGACCATCAATTCGGGTAAGGAGCTGATCAAGATCAGCGGGCTGGTCCGTCCGGAAGATATCAAAACGGATAACAAGGTTTCGTCTGAGCGACTGGCTGAAGCAAAAATTGATTACGTGGCATTGGGCATTAACTCCGATGCCCATGAACCGGGCTGGGTGAGCAAAATGCTTAACAGCCCATGGTTTCCATTTTGACGGGAGTCACTATGTCTTTAACACGGTGGGGACTGATTTTTCTTATGCTCGTTGTGGCGGGCAATGCCAGTGCCCGTCGTTTGCTGGATATGGTGGATGTTGAAGGGGTCAGAAATAATCAGTTGATTGGTTACGGTCTGGTGGTCGGGCTTGATGGTACCGGAGATAAATCAGCATTCACCAAACAGTCGCTGGTGAACATGCTCAGAGAGTTTGGATTGACCATCAACAGTTCGGATGTGAATTCAAAAAATATTGCAGCGGTAACCGTCCATGCCAGCTTGCCTCCGTTTGCCCGTCCGGGTCAGAAAATAGATGTATCAGTGTCTTCTATTGGTGATGCCAAGAGCCTGAGAGGAGGAACTCTGCTCCTGACACCGATGAAAGGTATCAATGGTGAGGTGTTCGCAGTCGCCCAGGGAAGCCTGATTGTGGGCGGAGTTTCTGCTGAAGGGTTGGCAGGAACGGCGGATGCGCCCATCGCTGGTAGCCGTATACAGATTAACACTACCAACGGCGGTCGCATTCCCGGAGGTGCATTGGTTGAGCGTTCAGTGAAGAGCGCTTTTAACTTTGGGGAGCAGTTGGTACTGAATTTAAAAGAACCGAGCTATACCAATGCCCGCAGGGTAGTGACAGCCATTAATAATCACTTTGGCCCCAAAGTCGCCAATGCCAGCAATGGAGTTTCTATTCTGGTCTCGGCTCCCAGAGACAGTAGCCAGCGGGTGGCATTTATGTCCATGCTGGAAGGACTGAATGTTGAAACGGCAGATCCTTCGGCACGTATTATTTTCAATTCCAGAACAGGCACTGTGGTAATGGGCGAGCATGTTCGTGTTCGCCCGGCTGCAGTCAGTCATGGCAACCTCGTCGTTAAAGTCCGGCAGACAACCTCGGTATCACAACCAGGTGCATTCTCTCAGGGAGGTCAGACGGAAGCCATATTGAACAGTGATGTCACAATAGAAGAGCAGAATGCTGCCATCTATATGGTTAAAGAAGGCGTTACTTTGCAGGAAGTGGTCATGGCTATTAACGGTGTCGGAGCGACACCCACAGACTTGATGTCCATTCTCGAGGCTCTGAAAGCAGCCGGGGCTCTGGAAGCTGAGTTAATTGTGATTTAAATGGATTTACGATAAGGGCGTTCGATATGGATATTGGAAGCAGTCTGTCAGCTAAACATCTGGCCAATATTTATCAGCCGGAACCCGGTCAGGGAAAAGGTCCGGAAGACCTGAAAGAAGCAGCAGAGGCCTTTGAAGCCATATTTGTTAACGAATTACTCAAGAGTATGCGAAGAGCCAATGAAGCGATGATGAGCAGCTCAGACTTGCCGATGTCGGGTAAAGATGTGCAGTTTTTTCAATCGATGTTTGACAGCCATATTGCCGGACATCTGGGTAAAGAAGGCGGGCTGGGCATAGCTGAAGCACTGGTAAGGCAGTTGGGTGATAAAGACGACAGGCTTAATACTGAACGTTAATCGGGGTAGATGACATGAGTCTGACACAGATAGGTATTTCTGGATTACAGGCCAGCCAGACATCGCTTAATGTCGCCAGTAACAATATTGCCAATGCCGAAACAGAAGGCTATAGCCGTCAAAGAGTTTACTGGTTCCCGACTTACACTTTGCATCCGGGAGTCGGTACCAAGGGAACCGGTGTTAATGCATCCAGCGTCGACCGAATAGCCAATAGTTTTCTTACTGCCCAGATGTGGGAGAGTCAATCTCTGGCGGAAAAGACAGCCACTTTTTCGGGATACATCGACTCGCTGGATAAATGGTTGGGCGATGACAGCACATCGCTTACCTCAGGCCTTGAGAGTTTCTTTACAACACTTAATGGCGCAACGGTTGATCCTTATTCCAGTGCTGCCAGACAAGTCATACTCAGCGAAAGTAATAAGCTGGCTCAGCAGTTTACAACACTGAATAACCAAATTGTCGGTCATCAGGGTTTAGCCGGGAGGCAATTGGAGGCTTCGGTTGCAGAAGCGAATGGTTTGCTGGCAAATATAGCGGGCTTTAATGACCAACTAAAGAAGATCAGTGCCAGTGGTGAGGTTGCCAACGAGATGCTTGACCAAAGGGATCTCGCCGTCAAAGAATTATCAAAGCTGATGGGCATCAATGTTCTGGAGCAGCCTGATGGCAATCTCAATATTTACCTGAAATCAGGTCAGCCACTGCTGATCGGTGATCAGAGAAACAGCCTGAGTGTTACCGGCTCAGCCAGCCATCCTGATGGCTTTTCATTGGCGTTTGAAAGTGATTCTGCCTCCCTTCAGGTGCACGGTGATCCGGGGGGCAGCATTGGCGGCATCCTGAATTACCAGAATGGCACTTTAAGACAGGCTCAGAATGAGATTGGGCGTCTGGCAGTAGTCATAGCTTCGACGATCAATGCCCAGCTAAGACTTGGGGAGGATGTCAATGGCAACTCCGGCGTGGATCTTTTTTCTGATCTGACTAATCCTGCCAGTGGTATCTTTTCGCTGGATGTCGCCTCCACCTCAGTGTCCGATATGAGAATTACTGACAGTTCCCAGCTGAAAGCCAGTGACTATGATCTGCGGGTAGATAACACCGGCAACTATGTTATTACCCGGTTGAGCGATGGGGTTCAGTTCAGTGGCAGCTTGTCCGGAGCAGGTACTGATACCCTGAGTTTTGATGGCGTTGAGATTGATATCAACGGTGCCGCTACTGATCAGGCTTACCGGTTGTCACCGGTGCGTTATGGTGCAAGAGATATTGATGCTGTTCTGACGGAACCTTTTGCTCTGGCTCTGGCAGCACCGGGTAGTGGTGTGGCCGATAATTCGAACTTGCAGACAATTCTGCAACTTCAGAATGATGCTCTGATAGAGGGGCAAAGTAGCCTGACTGAAAGCTATACCCGGTTTATTGGCGATATTGCGGTACAAACTTCTCAGGCGAAAACAGAAGCCGATGGTGGTAAAAAACTGTTTGAGCAGGCTGAAGCAAGCCGCAATGCCTACAGTGGTGTCAATCTGGATGAAGAGGCTGCCAACCTTTTACGCTTTCAGCAACTCTACAGTGCTAATGCTCAGGTAATTTCAGTGGCCCGGCAGACATTTGATTCATTGCTCAGAATGTTCTGATAAAGACAGGGAGCCAAAAATATGCGTATCAGCAGCATCAATTTCAATAATGTCATGCTCAGGGCTATGCAGGACGGTATGGCCAGACTGGCTGTAACCAATGAACAGATGGCATCCGGAAAACGTATCCTGCAACCCTCGGATGACTCCGTTGATACAGTCAAAATTCTTCAGATCAAGAATGAAGTAACGGCTATAAAACAGTATGAAGATAATATTGATTCGGCCAGAAGAATACTGCAGCAGCAAGATGTTTTATACAGTGGAATGACTGAGCAATTATGGCGTGCCAGAGACATTATTTTGCAGTCCAGAAACGGCACTCTGACTGATCAGGACTATGAGCCATTGGCAGAGGAGCTGAATACGATTGCTCAGTCTTTGCTGAGCCTGGCCAATTATCAGCAGGCAGACGGGCAGTACATTTTCTCCGGAACCCTGAGCACTCAGAAGCCTGTTGACGAAGTCGCTGGTGATTATTCATACAATGGCAATAATAACCTTCGTCTGGTCAATATCAGTGGCTCTGCCCAGGTGACATTCAATGAGTCGGCAGAAAATCTATTTTTCGACCCAACCGCTACACCACCGATAGACAGTATCTTTGACGCCCTGTCTGGTGCGGTGGATGAACTGAGAAACCCTGTGAGTCTGAATGCCGTTCTGTCAGACGCGATGACATGGATTGATGCCACTCTGGACAGGGTAGGGATCGCCCAGACCAAGGCAGGCAGTAATCAGACTGTGCTTGATCGGGTGGGTGAAAGCCATGCCGATATCAAACTGATGCTGGAAAAACTTCATTCATCTCTGGAAGATGTTGATATGACGAAGGCCGCCACTGATTTGGCTCAGCAGCAGACCCTTCTCAGTGCCAGCCAGCAGGTTTATGCCAACATCAAGCAACTGTCTCTGTTCAATTATTTCTGACGGGCCATTGGCAAAAAAAAATCCCCATTTCAGGGAATTTAAGATTTTTTGACACCTTGCCGATTGGAGTTCTGTACCCATCACAGACGAGTGGTGAAAAGCATGCCGGGAATAAATCGCACCGGGTCAAAAAAAGCAGCCAGTCCAATAGCAGGCCAAAGTGCAGTCAAAAATGATGTAAAAGCAGCCGCGCCTCCCAAGGTCAATGATGATCGTTTAAGGTTGAGCGGTGAAGCCCAGAATATTGAAGAACTGTTCCAATCTCTGTCAGACATAGATGAAATTGACAGGAAAAAAGTGGAGAGCATTCGGCTAGCGATTAAAAAAGGAGAAATGCCGGTCGATTATCAAATGCTTGCCAACAAAATTCTGGAGCTTTCCGATGACTTTGATGACCACAGAAAAGAATGACAATAAAAGTGGTACTTATAGCGTTTCTGTTGAAAAAAAACTGCTGGGCAATATCCGTGATGCACTGGCTTTAACCCGCAAACTGGAAGTTGTTCTGAGCAAGGCCCATAACCTGATGCTGGAAAGGAATATTGCAGCTCTGGAAACGCATCTTGAAACTCAGGTCAAACTGTTGGACATGCTGCACCTGAATGCTTCCCTGAGAGAGCATTATTTGAAAGAAGCGGGGCTGTCACCGGACCCGGCAGGTATACGATCATTTCTGCAAATTATATGTTCTACACCCAAAGCTGAAGCCACACTGAAACAATGGCATCAACTGGAAATTACAGCAGGCCGCTGCCGTAGTCTGAATCAGGCAAACGGCAAGCTCTTGAGTCGTCTGGCGGCCAGCACTAACCAGATTATTGATGTGGTTTTTTCCAGTCAGGAACCCTCGCCCTACAACCAGCAGGGCATCTGTGAAAGAAAGCTGGGCTGATCAGCATGTTGTTTTCTGATGATTTGCGGCGATTTCGGAAACTGTTGATTTTTGGCCTCGCGATTTTTGGTTTCTCCTTGTTGCTGCTTTCCCGATCATCAGCCAACTCAGTCAGAGAATTCCCTCAGGAACTCACCCTGCATAAGTGGGAGTTGACCACTTCCCGTTTCCAGTGTCGCCTGAACAGCAACGTGACAGGGCTGGGCAGTATCGTTCTGAATGCGGCTGCCGGAGGTGTGCATTATATAACCCTGGAACCGGATTTTTTTATTAAAGAAGCCCGGCATATTCGTGTTGCGGTTCAACAATCCCCCTGGCGTCATAGCCATTACCTGAACGCTCTCGGAGGTGTTGAAGCAGAGCCGGATAAACAGTTTGAAATGAGAATCAATGTTGCCCGTGTTGTTGAAGATCTGCAGCAGGGGCATCAGCTGGTTGTTGAGATTCAGAGGGAAGCAGTAAACCCTGTTCATATTAAAATACCCGCTATGAATTTCCAAAAAACAGCAGCAACATTTTATCAATGTTATGGAGAATTGCTGGCTCTGAACTACGAACAGGCAAAAGAAACACTGCTCTATTACCCGTCATCAAGATCCCATATAAGCCCGGAACAATTGTCACATCTTGATGACCTGGCCACCTATATTCTGGTGGATAAAAGTATCACCAATGTTGCTATTGACGCTCACACAGACTCCCGGGGTGACAGGCTGGAAAACCTTCAGCTGTCAAAAGTGCGTGCAAGCCGGGTTTATAGATATTTACGATCAAAAGGTATTTCCGAACAGCGTCTTACCATGCGCTTTCATGGTGACCGCTATCCTGTAGCCACCAATACGACTGTTGCAGGAAGAAATAAAAACCGACGGGTAAAGATTACCCTGAGCCGCCGATAAATAATTCTGACAATAAATCGTCAACTGACGGAAAGAGCCTGTGCTTACCGGGCACTTTTACAGAACAACATTTCACAGAACAACAGTGGATGGCGGCTCAATGGACATCAAAGGTCTAAACCCGGATTCCCTCAGTGTACTCCTGAAAAACCGACCTGCTCCGATTTTACCTTCCTCAGTTGCATCTGAAGGCATGACTACCAACGGTTTTGGCAATCTGCTGCAACAGGCCATTGAAAAGGTTAATGATCTGCAACAAGAGTCCAGCGGCATGATGCACAAGATTGAAACCGGGGAAAGTGATGACCTCATGGGCACCATGATTGCCATGCAGAAATCCAGTATTTCCTTTCAGGCATTGATGCAGGTTCGCAATAAGGCAGTGACTGCTTACGAAGACATCATGCGCATGCAGATCTAAGGTAGAAAAATACCATGGCAGAATCAGAAACAAATGCCACCCCGGAGCAGGCACCAGAAGAAAAAGAAGTGAAGCCTGTTTGGCGTGAAGCACTGGACAGGGTGTCCGAAGTTCTGAAAAACAATCGTAACTATCAAGTGGTGCTGATGGTCTTGTTTGCAGTATCGGTTGCCCTGATGTCGGTTTTCTGGCTCTGGTCACAATCTCCGGATTACCAGCCACTGTATGGCAATCAGGAACTCTATGATGTGGCCAGTGTGGTCAATGTACTGGAACAAAACAGTATTGCTTATAAAATTCACCCGGCTTCGGGTCAGGTCATGGTGGATGTCGGCAGGCTCTCCGATGCCCGTATGCAGCTGGCTGTATCGGGCGTTCAGGCAAGAACGCCGGAAGGACTGGAAACGCTCGATGGGCAGGAAATCGGTACCAGCCAGTTTGTGGAAAATGTCCGTTACCGGCGTGGTCTTGAAGGCGAGCTGGCTCAGACCATTATCAGCCTGAAACCCGTCCGCAATGCCCGAATCCACCTGGCTCTGCCCAAACAGAGCAGTTTTATTCGCAAACAGGGAAAACCATCGGCCTCAGTGTTTGTCGATCTGTTTCCAGGATACAGGTTGAGCAATGAGCAGATTGAAGGCATTGTGAATCTGGTGGCCGCCAGTGTCACTAATATGAATCGCAGCGATGTTTCTGTTATTGACCAGTCCGGCAAACTGCTCTCTTCAGATGTTTTATTGGGTAACAGTGTGCTCAGTGAAGCCAGTAAACAGCTGGACTTCAAGCGTCAGGTTGAAGCTCATTTTCAACAGCGCATCAGTGCCCTGCTTGAACCTCTGGTGGGGTCTGTCAATTTCAGGGCCCAGGTTACCGCCAATGTGGATTTTGAACAGGTGGTGCAAACGGTAGAGCAATATGAGCCCGGTGCTCCCGTGTTAAGAAGTGAGCAGGGAAAGGAAGTGCTTAATAGCGGGCAGGGAGCCAGAGGCATACCCGGTGCTCTCGCTAATCAGCCACCGGAAGAAGGGGAGCAAGCTCAGGCGGAGCAGGGCAATAATACTCATTCAGAGTTTGTCCGCAACTATGAAGTAGACAAAGTGATCAGGCAGGTGGCCAATCAGCAGGGCAGAGTACAGAAACTCAGCGTTGCCGTTGTTCTCAATGAGCAGCCCGATGAAGCTCTGGGTATTGGTAATTGGGATCAGGCAAGAATTGCCACGATTCAACAAATGATTATTGATGCGACAGGTATTGATCAGGCTCGTGGTGATCAGATCAGTATTCATACCGCACCGTTTGTGCCAGTCACTCATGTTGAACCTGTCGGGCTGGCCTGGTGGCAACAGCCGCAGGTGCTCTACTACGTCAAATATGGTTGCGGTACTTTGCTGGGGATTCTTGTGATTATGTTTCTTTTAAGACCCATGATGAAACAGATCACTATCAAGATGGATGAGCCAGCCGTGTTACCTCAAATCTCTGAGGAAACGGATTCTACCCAGTTCGACCAGCAAGGCAGGAAAGTAATATTTGATGACACTTTTGATCTTTTGCCGCCTGAGTTGGCAGATTTTGAAACTCAGGTGACTCAGATGCGAGAACTGTCGTCCAAGGCCCCTGCCAGGGTAGCACAGGTGATCAAGCTATGGATGAACAGTTATGAGTGATAATCAAAGAACCTTGCCATCAAGGCCGCCGACTCCCAAAGACATTGCTATCCTGCTTCTCAGTCTGGGGGAAAAAGGTGCGGCGCAGGTATTCAAACACCTTAGCCAGCGGGAAGTTCGACAGATCAGCACGACCATGGCGACCATCGCACCCCTGAAAAGAGATCAGGTTCAGGAAGTTCTGGACCTGTTTTTCCACACTTATCGGTATGACAGCGCCCTTTCTGGTTCCTCCAAAGGATATATTGACAAGACCTTGAAGATGGCTTTGGGTGACAAAGAAGCCAAAGGTGTCATGGACTCTATTTTTGGCGGTGAGAGCAACAGTCTGGAAGCGATGAAATGGATGGACTCGGGAACCATCACCGAACTGATTGTTGATGAGCACCCGCAACTTCAGGCAGTGGTTTTGACCTATCTGGGAGCTACACAGGCTACCGACGTATTAATGCGCCTTCCAGCCAAAAGTCACCAGGATCTATTGTCACGAGTAGCCCGACTGCAGGAATTACATCCATCCATCCTTGAAGAACTCAACATTATATTTGATGCCAATATCGGCAAAATGAGCACCAGTCAGAATACCACCGTCAGTGGTCTTCGTCAGGTGGCCGATATAATGAACCGGATGAACGACACTTCGGTGCAGAGTCTGTTGAGTTACTTTAAGGAGCAGGATAAGAAACTGGCTGAGCAGATTGAACAACAAATGTTCCTCTTTGAACACCTTATGCGTCTGGACGAAGATGCACTGCGTAAGGTTATGGCGGAGGTCAGCCAGGATATTCTGGCTCTGGCGCTCAAAGGGGCCGCTCAGGAGATGATTGATGTCGTTGTAGGTACCATGACCAAGCGAAGCGCCAAATTCCTGCTTGAAGATATTGAAAATCTTGGCGCGGTTCGTGCCAGTCAGGTTCAGTCTGCCCGCAACGATGTGCTTCGGGCAGCGCGACAGCTGGCTGCATCCGGTGAGATAGAGCTGATCTTTAATGATGAGGACGAGATGATCGGTTAATGCCAATCAATACCCATCACTTTCTTCATACTAATAACAACAGGTTGGTTCATGACAAACAGACAAAAAATATGGCAGCCTGAAACAGCGGCCTTCAAACGGTTTCTCTTTCCGGTTCACCAAAAGCCCGGTGAGTTTCAGAATTCAGAAACATCAGAGGCTCCAGAGATAACTCAACAACCAGACTATAGTGCTTCTCAGCCTGTCGATAAGGTTCAGAATACAGTACCGACATCACAGGAATCCGTTGAACCCTCTGCTGAAGTTCTGCAAAGTATTCTGGAGCAGGGTATTGAGAAAGGCTATGCCAAAGGTGTGGAAGAAGGCCGTCGAATGGGCTTTGAAGAGGGCAGAGAGCTGGGCGTCAAAGAAGGTGGGCGTATTGCCACTGAGGAGCAGAAAAAACTGGTATCCCTGTTGCGAAAAGAAATGTCTGAATTTCGCTCTGGTGCCAGTTATGGTCGCGACGAAAAGATCAGCTGGCTTGGAAAAGTAATAGAAGAAACCTGTCGCCAGGTGGTGCGTCGTGAGCTGATGACTTCTCCGGAACAGATCGTCTCTGTCATCAGGGAAACTCTGAGTATCATGCCTGAGGATGCTCAGTACACCATCCATGTGAATCCGGTCAACGCGGAGTTGCTCAAACAACTCAAGCCAGATTTTGGTGCGGCCTGGCAGGTCGTCGAAGATCAGGAATTACCAATGCACGACTGCCGGATCATTTCCAGCCAGACAGAAGCGGAAGCTCGAATGGAATCCCGGCTGGTGGAGTGTCTGGATATTATTCGTGAAAACTTGCCTGGCGCAATGGAGGACGCGGGTTAATGTCGCTCTCTGATGAACTTATTCAAAAACTGAAGTCAGTGCCTGTTGCCAAAATGTCCGGGAGGATATCGGCGATTAAAGGTCTTCTTCTGGAAGCTAAAGGATTACGATTACCCATCGGACAGCTTTGCCATATCAACATGCAGAGTGGCCGTCAGGTGGAGGCAGAAGTGGTTGGATTTGACGGTGCCAGTCAGTTTCTGATGCCTCTCTCAACGACAATGGAAGGTCTGGCTGCCGGAGACAGAATAATTCCCGTCTCTCTCAATCACACCATGCCTGTGGGTGAAGAGTTGTTGGGGCGGGTGGTAGATGCCATGGGTAAGCCGCTTGATTCCAATGTTCTGAGTTTATCTGACCGAATCTCAATTCATTCCTCCCCCTTGAATCCTATGAGCAGAAAGCCGGTCGATGAGCCACTGGAAGTGGGCGTAAGAGTGATCGACAGTCTGCTGACTTTAGGAAAAGGACAGCGAGTAGGGTTGTTTGCTGGCAGTGGCGTTGGTAAAAGCACACTGATGGGCATGATGACGCGCAATACCCGGGCGGATGTTACTGTTGTCGGTCTGATCGGTGAACGTAGTCGCGAAGTAAAGGAGTTTGTTGATCAGATTCTGGGTATGGAAGGTCGGGAAAAAGCCGTTGTGGTGGCTTCACCCGGGGATGAATCGCCTGTCCGCAGAATCCGTGCTGCACTTTATTGTCACCAAATAGCAGAGTATTTCAGAGATCAGGGCAAAACGGTTCTGCTGCTGATGGACTCCCTGACCCGATATGCCCAGGCTCACCGTGAAATTGCGCTGGCTGTGGGTGAGGCTCCGGCAGCGAAAGGTTTTCCTCCTTCAGTATTTAGCAAGATTCCGATACTGCTGGAGCGGGCCGGAACGGGAATAGGTGAAGGTTCAGTAACGGCCATCTATACCGTACTGGCAGAAGGTGATGATATGCAGGAGCCCGTGGTAGATACTGCCCGCTCCATTCTGGATGGACATATTGTGCTCAGTCGCGAGCTGGCTGAAAGAGGACATTTCCCGGCCATTGATCTGGAAGCCTCCATCAGCAGAACCATGTCTCAGCTGATAACAGAAGAACATGAAAAGTGTGCTCAGGCGTTCCGACGCTATCACAACCGGTATAATGAATTCAGAGAACTTATGGCTATCGGGGCTTACAAACCCGGAGCAGATACCGAGCTTGATAAAGCTATTGAACATCGTCCGCAGATGGAACGTTTTTTACAGCAAAGCCGTTATGAACAGGTTGATCTCTCTGGTAGCATTCAACAACTGATAAATATCTGGCAGCCTGATCAGGTTGTTACCTCATGAGCAAGGCGCGGCGTCTGGAAAAAGCCCGGTCCGCACTGGAAAAAAAGAGCCAGTTCACTGAAAGAGAGAAACAGCACGCGGAACAGAGTCTGGCCTCTCTCAATACCCAGAAAAAGT
>NZ_JAHHPN010000995.1:0-10833 GCF_024606325.1 Endozoicomonas sp. ONNA1 | reverse complement strand
CAAGAGACGGAAAGAATGATAATTTATGGGCTTGCTCTGCGCAAGCCGAGCTATCCATCACCGTCCTCAAAGTACGGGGCTTTTCGCTCAGTTTGGGTAATCTTTCATCTTTTCAGGCTGACTTTCGTATATCTCATCAACCGTCTGCTGAAAGTCCTTTCTTGGCGGAGGTGGAATGTACCTACTCACTTTTTTATCTCAAATCAATCAATTATTGAGCTATGAATATAGATTAATAACAAGAACAACTCAAAAAGTTAATAATATGAGATTAAAAAAAGACCTCATGCCACAAACCTCTCATGAAAACGCTAAAAAAGGGCTCATCGAGCCCGTCGCCACTTGGTAGGCAGCCTGAACAACATCAAACCAGCGAGCACAGAACCAAATATTACCGCTTCGGTATAGTCACTTTTTGACAGCCAGACAAAATGCAAAACCGCCAGACCTGCAGCCAGATAGACCAGCTTATGCAACTTCACCCACTTTTTCCCTAACCGGCGCATCATGGCCTTGGTTGATGTGGCTCCCAGTACAGAAAGTATCAGGATCGCAAAAGCACCCGCCATGACATAAGGACGCTGATAGAGATCTTCCAACAGTGTTTGCCACTGCCAGCCCAGCAAGAATGCAAGATAAGCCATTACATGCAGTACTGCATAAAAGAGTGCGAAGAGCCCGATCATTCTCCGGAACCGGATCAGTTTGTTAATCCCTGTCATTTTTCTTGCCGGGGTAACTGCCAGACTGATGCAAAGAAAGATTAAAGCCCACTCGCCCAAATCCCGGGTCAGGGTATTCGCCGGGTCGGGTCCCAGTTGATGAGTGATAACAGCATTGATCAGCCAGACCAATGGCACCAGACATATTGGAAAAACAAGCCATTTTAACTTTGCAACCCAGTCCATCACACGACCTTTAATAGAATTTCCTGAGATCCATCCCCTTGTAGAGATGAGCCACTTCTTCGCCATAGCCATTGAACTTTTGCGTTTCAATCTGGTTTGGCTCCCAGATGGAGTTAGGCAATCTGCGCTCTTGCTTCTGGCTCCAGCGCGGATGATCGACTTCAGGATTCACATTGGCATAAAAACCATACTCGCTCGGACCTGATTTAACCCAAGTGGTTTGTGGCATGGTTTCAGTAAAACGGATTTTGACAATGGACTTGATACTCTTAAAGCCATACTTCCAGGGAACAACCAGTCTCAGAGGGGCACCATTTTGCGGCGGCAGTGTCTTGCCGTATAGGCCAATAGCCATAAAAGTCAGAGGGTTCATGGCTTCATCTATTCTAAGCCCTTCGACATACGGGTATTTAATGGCACTGAGACGGGAGCGTTGACCCGGCATCTGTTCAGGATCATGGAGTGTTTCGAACTGAACGAACCTGGCCCTGGAATTGGGTTGAAAACGCTTGAACATGTTGGCCAATGACACACCCACCCAGGGAATAACCATCGACCAGGCTTCTACACAGCGAAGACGGTAGATTCTTTCCTCAACATCGTGGGGCTTGAGTATATCTTCCAAAGTGTATTTACCGGGTTTTTCAATCTCCCCCTCAACCACTAACGACCAGGGGTCTGTTTTCATATTTTTAGCGTATTTGGCAGGGTCGTCTTTTGAGTAGCCAAACTCATAAAAGTTGTTGTAACCAGCCACACTGGCGTAGGGGGTTAACGTTTCATCGGTTGTGAAGCGACTGGATTGATAGCTGGCTACTTTCTCTTTCAGCCAATCAGGGGCAGAAAGCTGTGGAACGTCATCATAGCCTGAACCCGCCGACTTCCTGGTTGACCGGGTATCTGCAGCATCACCGCAACCTGCCACAACCAGCCCCATGCCGACACAGGCAAACTGTCCACCCATTTTCAAAAAACGGCGACGATCCTCGTAAACGCTTTCTGATGTTATTTCACTGCTGCGGACGTCTCCAGACTTTCTGGTCTTAATCAGCATCGATACTCTCCCGCACAATTCTCTTATTTACCTTTTACGCTCGTTTTAATGGCGCAGATTCACATTTCAAAATCATGGACGTCATCTCGCCAGTAAATATTCCATCAACCCGCTGACTTGATCATTTATTAGCGGCTTTTTTGTCGTTTTCACATAGAATTAATTCGGTGTTCCAACTATCGATGCCTGAGAACGTCCTCAGCTTTGCAACTGATACCCGAGGGAGTTACCTGTGTCATTACCTTGCTATCAGAACTTTGTCGATGGCCGATACCTGGCCAATGAGACGAAAGAAACGTTTCCGGTGATCAATCCCGCTACTCGTCAAATCATTTATACCGTAGAGAAAGCCGATGACGCCATTCGCCAGTCTGCTGTTGCCAGTGCTCAAAAAGGCTTTGAAAGCTGGTCAAGAATGAATGGTATGGAGCGCAGTCGCATCCTCAACCGAGCTGTCAGCCTCTTGCGCGAACGTAACGATGAACTGGCCCGAATTGAAGTTCTCGATACAGGTAAACCCTGGCAAGAGGCCTCCGTGGTTGATGTGGTTACGGGCGCCGACTCTATTGAGTTTTTTGCTGGATTGGCTCCTTCCATTGAAGGCAACCAGCAGTGCCTGGGCGATGACTTTTATTACACCCGCCGCGAAGCTCTTGGCATCTGTGCCGGAATAGGCGCCTGGAACTACCCCCTTCAGATTGCCTGCTGGAAGGCTGCCCCGGCGATGGCCTGCGGCAACAGTATGATTTTCAAACCGTCTGAAGAAACGCCTCTGGGTGCCTTGAAGCTGGCCGAGATCTTTATCGAGGCAGGCGTGCCCGCTGGCGTCTTCAATGTCATCCAGGGTGACGGTGAAGTCGGTGCCTGGCTGACCCATCATCCTGATATTGCCAAGATATCTTTCACCGGAGAGGTCAGCACCGGCAAAAAAGTCATGATCGGTGCAGCCTCTTCATTAAAAGAGGTCACCATGGAGCTGGGCGGCAAGTCCCCCCTGATCATCTTTGAAGATGCCAATCTTGATAATGCCGTCTCCGGAGCAATGCTCGGTAACTTCTATACCCAGGGCGAAGTCTGTACAAACGGCACACGGGTTTATGTCCACAAGGCTATCTATCCGGCTTTTATAGAAAAGCTGCAGCAACGCACTGAAAATAATATTGTGCTGGGCGACCCCATGAACCCATGTACCAACATGGGTGCGTTAATATCAGAGAAACATCATCAACGGGTTCTTGACTACATCCATCAGGGCGTTATGGAAGGTGCCACCCTGTTGACCGGAGGAAAACCAGCCACCCCCTCTACAGCACCCGATGGCCTCTTTATTGAACCCACCATTTTTTCAGATTGCCGCGATGACATGACCATTGCCCGCGAGGAAATCTTCGGCCCCGTTATGGCGGTATTCACCTTTGAAGATGAAGCAGAAGTCATTGCCCGTGCCAACGACACCGAACTGGGCCTCGCAGCTGGAGTCTTTACTCAGGACATCACCCGCGCTCACCGTGTTATTCACCAGCTTCAGGCCGGCATCTGCTGGATCAATTACTACGGAGCCTCGCCGGCTGAAATGCCAGTAGGTGGTTATAAGCAGTCCGGCACGGGTCGTGAAAATGGTGTTGAAACGCTGAAGCATTACACTCAGGTCAAAGCAGTGTATATGGGTATGAAGCCTCTGGAGAGTCCTTTCTAACTCTGCATTCAAGGAGCACGACCATGACAAAGTATGATTATGTCATTGTCGGGGCCGGTTCTGCCGGGTGCGTTCTGGCCAATCGTCTGACGGAAGATGTCAATAATCAGGTTCTGCTGATTGAAACCGGCGGGAGTGACAAGAGCATTGTTATTCAAATGCCAACGGCACTGTCCATTCCCATGAATACCGAAAAGTATGCCTGGCAGTTTACAAGCCGACCCGAGCCTTTTTTGGACAACCGTCGTATGCACTGCCCCCGGGGTAAGGTGCTGGGGGGCTCTTCTTCCATCAATGGCATGGTCTACGTTCGGGGCCACGCCAAAGATTTTGATGAATGGCATCAGCACGGAGCTACTGACTGGGATTATCGTCACTGCCTGCCGTATTTTCGTAAAGCAGAAACCTGGGCTTTCGGTGGCGATGACTATCGGGGAGATAGTGGTCCATTAGCGGTTAATAATGGCAATGAAATGAAAAACCCTCTCTATTCAACCTTTATAAAGGCTGGGCTAGAAGCAGGCTACATGGAGACCACTGACTACAACGGTGCTCGACAGGAAGGTTTTGGCCCCATGCATATGACCGTTAAGAACGGTATACGCTGGTCCACTGCCAATGCTTATCTTCGACCGGCCATGAAGCGAAGCCATCTGACGGTGGTGACCCATGCTCAGGTCCAGCGGGTTCTGCTGGAAGGCAAAAAGGCAACGGGTGTCGAATATAAACACAAAGGACTCATAAAAAAAGTACTGGTCAGTAAAGAAGTCATTCTTTCTGCAGGCTCTATTGGCTCACCTCATATTCTTCAATTATCAGGAATCGGCCCTCGAAAGGTATTAGAAGACGCAGGTATAGCTGTTCAGCATGAATTGCCCGGTGTAGGTGAAAATTTGCAGGACCATCTGGAGTTCTACTTCCAGTTCCGTTGCAAAAAGCCGATTACTCTTAACGGCAAACTGGACCCGCTCAATAAATTGTTTATTGCCGCTCGCTGGTTTTTCATGAAAGACGGGCTGGGTGCGACCAATCATTTTGAATCTTGTGGTTTTATCCGTTCAAAAGCCGGCGTCGAGTGGCCTGATATGCAGTACCACTTCCTGCCGGCAGCCATGCGCTACGACGGCAGAAGCGCTGTTGATGGTCATGGTTTTCAGGTTCATATCGGCCACAACAAACCCAAAAGCCGTGGCTGGGTGAGAGCGGTGTCAGCCAATCCAGATGATCATCCCGGTATACAGTTCAATTATCTGTCCCACGAAGAAGACCGGGAAGGCTTCAGACAGTGTGTTCGTCTGACTCGGGAAATCATCAATCAACCAGCGTTCGATGAATATCGTGGCTCAGAAATACAACCGGGAGAAAGCGTTCAAACTGATGAAGAGATCAATAGCTTTGTCCGGGAATCTGTAGAAAGTGCCTATCATCCGTCCTGCTCCTGCAAGATGGGAATGGATGACATGGCCGTAGTCGACCCACAGACGAGAGTCAGAGGACTGGAAGGGTTGAGGGTAGTGGATTCGTCTTTATTCCCAATCATACCCAATGGAAATCTGAATGCTCCCACGATCATGGTGGCAGAGAGGGCTGCCGACCTCATTCGAGGGGCAGACACCCTGCCTCCGTCTTCTGCCCAAGTCAATATGGATACTCAATGGCGGGAAAGACAGAGAACATATTGACAATGTCAGCTTTTCTCTCAGGTTATTCGGAAGCAGGTTGCTTTCTGGTTTTTCCTATCAGGAACATAATCGGTCCCGAACAGGCATAACTCAGGAAAATCAACGTCAGCACTCTGGGTGGATCAGTAAAGACAACGGCAAAAGCCAAAACCATGGCAATCATGAAAATGAAAGGTACCCGACCTTTCAGGTCCAATTTCTTGAAACTGTTGTACTGAAAGTTACTGACCATCAATACTCCGGCCAGACCTGTAATCAGAGCCCCCAGCAATGCAATACCCAGCATGTTGCCATCGATACCAAAATCACTCAGCGCCCATACCATGCCTATGACCAGTGCTGCGGCAGCAGGGCTGGCCAAACCAGTGAAGTAGCGGCTATCCGTCACTTCCAGCTGAGTATTAAAACGAGCCAGTCGCAATGCAGCACAGGCCGCATAAATGAAAGCTACCATCCAGCCTACTTTCCCCAGATCATTGAGAGCCCAACTGTAGGCCACCATCGCAGGCGCTACACCAAAGGTCACCATATCTGCCAGACTGTCGTACTCCGCACCAAACTTGCTCTGGGTATTAGTCATCCGGGCAACACGACCATCCAGCCCATCCAAAATCATGGCGACAAAGACTGAAATACAGGCTTGGGTAAAAAAACCTGCCTGAGCACTGATTATGGCGTAAAAGCCACAGAACAGGTTGCCTGTTGTAAACAGATTGGGCAGTACATAGATGCCCTTGTGGCGAACTGTCTCCCCACCTTCGACCACTTCTTCAAAGTGCTCATCGACGGGAAACAGGCCGTCCACAGCATCTTGTTCATTTTCGGATCGTTCCGGCTTATCGGTCATTTCAACGTCTGCTCATTGACATAATGGTGAAAAACACACTCTACCATGAAAGGCTTGAATACTGGATAAACATAGCAAGTCACAGGATCGCCCATCATTACAGCAGTACCTTATTGAATCATCCAGCCAATCTGGCATTTCCTCTGCCCGCATCTATATTAATTGAATTCTTCAACAGGTAGCGAAAGGCATTTCACGAGCTGCCTTACTTACAGCGTATTCGGGCAATTCCATGCGATCGAAAGCGAGCAGTGAAAAGGTGTTTTTACGACCTGTCATGGTCCCTCTGTTCACCGGTATAATGACTTGTTGTAGCCTTCATTCGATCAAAGTAATAGCTGCTGCTCCCCTGACCGCACCGACAAACTGGATAGGCATCTGGCAAGCCCAAAAACAGTTTGGATTGACTCACCCTCTCAAGCCAGAAAAGAATAAGCTACTCATCAGTGCTGTTGTCGAAGGTGCCTGCAAAACCAGCGACGTATATCTAACAGAATCAGACTTCAACCTTGGCAAGCTGATCGACATCGCCCACTCACCAGACGTCACTTTCAGCTCAACGGTCATGAGTACTGAGCAGCAAAGCTGGTCCGCTGTGCTGTCTGCCTTATCGATTTTATCATTCCTGCACAATCCGCTTTCCTTTCTGTTTATCGCCTCGGACAACGGTTTGCCCTCTTTCCCGCAGGAACCCCATCTACCCTCTGCTCTGACACCCCAACGACTGGATCTGACAAAGACCGAAGCAAAAGCCCGCCAAAATACTGATGAAATGCCCATCAGACAGCTTCTACCTCCTGTCACTTTGCCAATACTGGTTACTATCGATGAAGACGGTTTTGTAACCCTCTTTATTGTTGAGTTAACCGCAGGGGGCTATCAAGTCAGGCAGTTCAAAACTCATGTTCACGTCACTTCCCGGAATGCTCAGGAGTTGTTTGACGAACTAAAAGAGCACAGTAATGTTTCATTGATTAATACCTCAAACTGTGTCGTATTCGATAAGCGTCTCCAATTCCAGTTAACCGATGAATCCTGTGAATCAGAGTTTTTTTCCCAAAATGAAGAAGCGGCTTTTAAAGTTGATCACTTAACTGACATTCGTTTTATAAGAGGTCGGTTACTGAAACGCACCCAATCAAGTCAAGACAACACGTGGAGAGTTATCCCCTTAAATCCCGAGGCTCCTGTTTTTGTACCTGCTGCCTTGAGAAACCTCTACCCATTTGTCGATGAGCCTCTCCGCCGGGCCTCGAGCACTGCTCCTGTCAGGCCGGGGCAGAAAAGACCGGCACAGAAAAGACCTCCGAGAACGGTTACCCAAACCTCCACTCATTCCATGCCAAAAGAAATGATCAGGAGGCAGCTTCTCTGTGATCATCAAAATGGCTGGGATATAAGATCATACTGGAGAAAAATCGTTAGCAGGCTGGAACAGGCAGGCAAATACGGTGAAGCTATTGTTTATTTAAAAGTTCTGGTTGAAACCTATCCTGCTGATTTCCACACCAAACACGCCCTGATCTGGGCACTGGTTAAATTCAACAGGATGAAAGAAGCGAATTTATTGATCTTGGGCTGGCTGAAAAACCCTGACCACGCATCAAAACGCATTGCTTCACTTAAAGCTATGACCAAGCGTCCCAAAAAATTCAAAATCTGGCAGCAAACCTATCACACCATCGGTAAAAATTTGTGAGTGATCGGACGAATTTCCTGCCCTTAATTTGTTGGGCAGATCAGTCATTGGAAGGTTCCCATCAACTGCCAACCTGATTCGCAACGCTGGCTCAATTCTGCCCATAACCTTTCAGCCCTGGCATGCAGTCGGACGGAGTTTCGGTAGAGCAGAATTTCTATGGCACCCGTCCAGTCAGGTCTTTCAGAATAGGGAACCAGCTGCCCTGACTCCAGTTCATCCTGTACGGAATAATCCGGTAACCAGGCAACCCCTTTGCCCTTAAGAGCCATTTCCTTGAGTAGATTGGTCAGAGACGATTCCATGACCGTTTGAAAGAGTACGGGAACGTCAGATGTACTCAACAGACTATTAACCTTGCGCCCCATAAAAGCATTGGGGCTGTACCTGAGAAGAGGCACAATGTCCGGATCAGCATCAGAAAACAACGGTTCTCCCCGATCATCAGACGAACAAACAGGCAATAGGCGTGTCATCCCCAGCTTCAGATATTCAAAGGGTGGCTGCATCAAGGCTTCAACATTGAATGCCAGGAGAAAGTCACAATTACCCTCCTGCAGAGCCTCTACCGCCAGATCAACATCAATACTTTCTACACGGGTTTGCAGCAGTTGCTCATCTCCACTCATCCGCTGAATCAATTCCGGTAACAAAGTCACCGACAGGGAGTGAGCTGCTGCAAAATCAATGGCCTGTCCAGAGACAACTCCTTGTAACTGCCCCAGACCCTCTTCCATTTGACGAAGCAGGTTCCTGGCCGTTATTCTGAAAAGCCGTCCCTCTGGAGTCAGTTTGATGGGTATTGTTCCTCTGTCTACCAATTCAAAACCGACTGCCTGTTCCAGAGAACGTATTCTTCGGCCAAAAGCAGGCTGCGTGATGTTTCGAAACTCAGCAGCACGGGAAAAATTTCTCAGCTCGGCCAATGCCAGAAAATCTTCCAGCCACTTGGTTTCCAGATTCATTCAGGCGCTACTCCCAGACTTCAGTTCAACTTGCCCCCGCTTCTCAAGCAGCTACTTTCTCTTCTTGCTGGCTGTGCCAGTAAACACAAGCCCTGGCCAACAGCGCTGTTGCATCAATGCACTGTTCAGGATTTGTGCTCGCAACGCCAGCAAGACCGATAGGGATTTCTGTACAGCCCAGAATAACCGCTTCAGCGCCCTGGCGAACCAGATCATCAAAAACCATTTTCATACGTTGACTGCCCCGTTCCAGCCCCCCTGCCTTGATATCATAGATGGCATCCATCATCAGTGTTTGCACCTCCTGATCAGGTATCAGACATTCACGACCATCGTTCTCTATTTGCTGCTGGTACATGACGGCTGAGACCGTAGCGCTGGTTGCCATAATACCTATTTTGCCCAGATTGTTCCTTCGGATATGTTGTTGTACACAATCCAGGATACTGATCATTGGAATCCGGGCCTGTTTTTGCAGCTTATCAAACCAGAAATGCGCAGTATTACAGGGAATCACAGCACACTGGGCACCGCCCCGCTCAAGGCTTCTCAACCCTCTCAACAAAGCCGGAAAAGGGTCCTCGGAACCTTCTAGAATGCAGGCACTGCGATCAGGAATCTGAGGAACGTTATGCACCAGCATGGGCAGATGCTCCTGATCCTTGCTGGCTTCTGTCAAAGCAATGATTTTTTGCATAAAGTCAACGGTAGCCAACGGCCCCATTCCACCCAGTACTCCTAACACAACACACTCCGTTGAATTCGTGACCGAAAGATAAGCAACAAAATTAGAAACTATGGTTCTATCATTACGATTCCCACTAAGCTTGTGAAATGCCTAAAGCGAAGGATTAATGCCGAAATGGCATGAGGAGGAGGGCAGATAAAAATATAAGGTTTTACTTATTGGAATTAACTGCTTATAACAGGAAACTATAAAATTCCAATATCAACCGAATTGATCGCTATGAAAAGAATTACAATGATTGTGGCTATGAAACAGGAAGCAGCGCCACTCATTGAGAAACTGGGTCTGACTGAAACAAACGACATAAACCCATTACTACCTTGTAAAAACTTTGCTGGTGAATACAAGAATCTGAGCATCAATCTGGTTACCAACGGTTCCGACTCTGTTCACGGTGTGGAAAATGTCGGTACCCAACCGGCAACTCTGGCAGCGTATGAAGCACTTCGCCTGTTGTCTCCGGATCTGGTCATCAATGCCGGAACCTGCGGTGCTTTTTCAGATAAGGGCTGCAAAATTGGCGACGTTTATATTGGAGAGCGCATCCGTTTCTTTGACCGTCGTATCCCCATGGGTGAGCATTACGAAGCTTATGGAGACGGTAATTTTCAGTGCCAAGTCGCGGTTGACCTGGCACGGAAACTGGGTTTACCCACCTCTATTGTTTGCACCGGCAACTCTCTCGATATGAGTCCGACCGATGAAGCCATTCTGCGTCAGGAGTCCGTGGTCAACAAAGAGATGGAAGCCGCCGCCATTGCCTGGGTAGCCTCCCATTACCAAACGCCTCTGGTTGCAGTAAAATCAGTGACAGACTTGATGGATAGCGAGCATGGCACTGCAGAAGAATTTGCTTCCAATCTTGCACTGGCCTCCGGGAACCTTCAGAAAGAAGTACTGAAACTGCTCGATTTGCTCGCACAGAAACAGGCTACTTCTGATGTATAAACCAGCCATGAGCAATTGAAACAAAATCAGGGAGACACTATGCGTTATTTTCTGGCCATACTTCTGCCTCCGATAGCCGTTCTTCTGTGTGGCAAGCCGGTTCTTAATGCCTTTCGGGATCAGGTTCTATATCTGAAACATAATCTCAATGCACGGGCTATTTCTGCGCTCAGGGGTGAATTAGGTGACATCAAGCTGGATATTGACCTTCTGATAAGAGATATGCAACGCTCCATCGATGAGTCACGCAAGTTCGTTGCAACCCAGCAACAGTCATAAATGATCG
>NZ_JAHHPN010000994.1:0-4650 GCF_024606325.1 Endozoicomonas sp. ONNA1 | reverse complement strand
ATTGGCAAAAGCCGATATAAGATCATTCGGATAATTTCTGAAGCATACAATGCAAAAAGCGAGTCGCTTCACCACCAGTAACCGCTCGATGATCAAAGGTCAGGGAGATAGGAAGAACCCGGTGATTCTGAATCTGGCTGTCTTTGCTCACTACCCGGGTTCTCAGTCGGCCGATACCAATGATGCACACCATGGGGGGCACAACGATAGGTGTAGCGAACTGACCCGCGAAGACACCAAAGTTGCTGAGAGTGATGGTGGCACCCTGCATTTCTGATGGCGGAAGGCTGCGTTCCTCAACTGCTTTTCGAAATTTGTTAATGCTGTTTCTCAGCGAAACGGCATCCTGTTTTTCTGCGTCTCTGATGACCGGTACAAACAAGCCCTCTTCACTGTCAACCGCCAGTCCCAGGTGAACAGAAGGAAAGACTTCACGACTCATCATCATTTCATCAAACCAGGCGTTCAGTGCAGGCTCTTCCTTGCAGGCAGAAGTAATGGCTTGAATCAGTCGAACGGTAATGTCTGCCCCTTTCGGCCAGTGCTCAATATCCACATCATCAAACAGAGTGACAGGTACCACCTCGGCATGAGACTGCGACATGGTTCGAGCCATGTGTTTTCTGACTCCTTTGAGAGGCTCAGGGTTTTTCAGAGGGTAGCTGTGACGAACGGAGTCTCTGCCAACACTTTTCGGATCGATGGATACACCGAGTTTGGCGGCCAGCTCACTGATGTGACCTTTGGTTGCAGCAGGGGCGCTTGCTGAGTCAGGTGGTGTACCAATAAAAAAGCTGTCATCGGAGCTGTCATCATGAGCGGCGGTTGTCAGCTCGCCGACTACCGTGCCGGCATCTTCCTGATCACTGATAAACTCCAACAGAGGTGCTCCGGTCATGATGGTGTCGCCGGGTTTGCCACAGAGTTTTGCCACAACACCACTGATGGGTGAAGGCACGTCGACAATCGCTTTGGCGGTTTCGACCGAGACAATAATCTGGTCTTCTGTGACGGAGTCGCCTTTCTCAATATGCCATTCAACAATATCGGCTTCGGGAATGCCTTCACCCAGGTCGGGCAGGTTGAAAAATTTCATATTGTTGTCCTGTCCTGCTGATATCAGTGATACGCCAGTGTTTTCAAAGATGCCTTAATGATGTCATCAGGCTGGGGAAGATAATGACTTTCCATCCGGTAATAGGGCATGGTCGTATCATATCCTGTCACCCGTTCGATCGGTGCTTTCAGATCCATTAGAGCCTCCGAGGCCAGCTCGGCAGCAATTTCAGCACCGACGCCAAAGCTTCGGCAGGCTTCGTGAGTAATCACGCAACGACCTGTTTTGCGGACCGAAGTCAGAATGGTTTCCATATCAAGAGGCTTTATCGTGGCGACATCAATCACTTCGACTGAAACGCCATATTGTTCCAAAGTTTTGGCTGCCTGAAGGGTTTCACTCACGGAAGCTCCCCAGCTGATCAGAGTCAGGTCGGAGCCTTCCCTGAGTGTGAAGCACTTGTCCAGCGGTAACAGAGGTGTCTCTTCAGAGACGTCCTGTTTGACTGCTCGATAGATGCGCTTGGGCTCCAGGAACAGAACCGGATCAGGGTCATTAATCGCAGAGCGTAACAGTCCGTAAGCCCTGACCGGTGATGATGGAATGACTACTCTGATGCCGGGAATATGGGCAAACAGGGCTTCTGTACTTTCAGAATGATGCTCGGGAGCGCGGATACCCCCACCAAAAGGCGCTCTGACCACCATTGGGCAGCTCAGGCGTCCACGGGTACGGTTTCGCATTCGGGCAGCATGACACATTAACTGTTCCATGGCAGGAAAGATGAATCCCATGAATTGGATTTCTGCAACAGGCTTCAGGCCCTGAGTTGCCATTCCAATACTGATACCGGCGATCATGGCTTCAGCCAGGGGCGTGTCCATGACCCTTTTCAGACCGTACTTGTCTCTCAGGCCCTGAGTCGCGCGGAAAACACCACCGTTCACACCGATGTCTTCACCCAGTACGACGACCTCAGGGTCTTGTTTCATGGCGTGATCCAAAGCCAGATTGACGGCTTCAACCATGGTGATTTTCTCTGCGGTGTTGTCCACAGCCGATCGGATCAGGTTTTCAGATACTGAGCTATTCATCAATGCGTTCCTCCTTCGGCTTTAGCCATGGCGGCCTGCTTTTGCTTCTCCAGTTGCGGGGGCATATTGGCGTAGGTGTAATCAAAGAGGTCGCTGATAGCAGGGAGTGGCGTTTCCAGATAGGTTTTGACTTCTTTCTCGACCAGAGCGGCGGCTTCCTGCTTCAGTTCCTGTTCTTTCTGCTCATCCCATTGACCACGGTGATACAGGAAGTTTCTGAGTCGTTTTATCGGTTCCTTATTCCAGGCATCTTGCAGCTCTTCACTATTACGATAGCGACTGGCGTCGTCTGCTGTAGTGTGGTCACTCAAGCGATAGCTGACGGCTTCAATCACGGTGGCACCTTTGCCGCCCCTGGCACGACTCATGGCTTCACTGACGACTTCGTGCAGAGCAACAACATCGTTACCGTCGACTTGTACAGAAGGCAGCCCGGCAGCCAAGCCTTTTTGAGCCAGAGTCGGTGCTCCGGACTGAATGTTGCGAGGAACAGAAATAGCCCACTGGTTGTTGTTGATGATAAATACCAGGGGCAGCTGCCAGACACCGGCAAGATTCAGAGCCTCTGTAAAGTCTCCTTTGGACGTGGCGCCGTCGCCCAGAGACACCACAGCCACCTGAGGTTCGTGTCGAATTTTAATCGCGGTAGCCACCCCCGCAGCATGGCCCGCCTGAGTAGCAATGGGCACACAGTTCGGGAAATCATGACCCCAGGCTGGACCGGCGCTGCCTCGCTCATCTCCACCCCAATAGAGCATGACATCGGAGAGCGAAACCCCGCGTGACATTAGGCCGGGTAGGTCGCGGTAGTAAGGAATCAGTACGTCTTTTTTCTCCATCAGAGAACAAAAAACGGTGCTGATCGCCTCCTGCCCGAGGCAGGATGGGTAGGTTCCCATCTGGCCGGTTCTTTGCAGGGCGACGGCCTTGGCATCTCCTGCTCTGGCTATGACCATTGTGCGATAGTAATGAATCAGGGTGTCCTTATCCTCAATCCATTCAGGCAAGCTGTGAAGGACCTCCCCCTCCTCATCAAGGTACTGGTAGAACGGAATCTGACAGGAATCTTTGGTTTTCATAAGGCGCGCTCCAGCATTTTTTACTGTGGGACTCTTTTGATCACCGGGGTAAAAAGAAATGCGCATACCCATGGCTGTGATAAGTAATGGCTGCAAGCAGTCGTCAGGCGCTCAGTTGTCCGGATTGCTCTTCATATAGCAAAGCTTCTGCCATGTGATCGGCAATCAGACTGCTGGGAGTCCGGTGTTGCTGTTCATAGCGAAACACCCTCAGCAGAGTATCCTCTATGGCGTTGATACGATGATTCATTTCGTTCTGTGATTGACCTTGGTGTGTCATCGCAACGAAGATGAGTCCACCGGCGTTGATCAGGTAGTCAGGTGCATAGAGGATTCCCTTGTCAAACAGCCACTGACCACACTCGGGAGTCAGCAGTTGATTGTTGGCCGAGCCTGCTACAGCAGCGCATTGCAACTGATTGATAGTGTTTTCGTTGAGAATGCCTCCCAGGCCACAGGGGCTGAAAATGTCACAGGGAACTGAATAGATTTCCTCAGCACTTACGGCAGTTGCCTTCAATTCCTCAACGCACTGCTGAACTTTTTTTTCATTAATATCTGTGACAATCAGTTTGGCGCCGTCCTGATGCAGTAACTGGCAGAGGGCATAGCCCACATTACCGAGACCCTGAACAGCGATTGTTCTGCCTTTTAGTGAAGAGCCCAATTCCGGATGAGCTTTCAGCGAAGCCTGAATGCCTTTGTAAACACCGAGAGCGGTTGAAGGAGCAGGATTACCACTCGAAGAAGTGCAGGAAACGTGTTGAGTTTGAGAGGCGATGGTATCCATGTCAGAGACTCTTGAGCCGCTGTCCATTGCAGTGATGTAGCGGCCTCCGAGTTCGTCTATGAATTGGCCAAAAGCTTTGAACAGCTGCTCCCGATCGTAGCGGCCTTCCGGCTCCATGATGACGGATTTGCCGCCGCCGAGATCCAGACCGGCAAGAGCCGCTTTATAGCTCATGCCTTTGGCAAGACGGATAGCATCGGTCACGGCATCTTCAGTTGAGGTGTAGGGTATTATACGACAACCGCCGAGGGCTGGTCCTCTTCGGGTGTTATGGATTGCAACGATCGCTCTGAGACCTGAGGCTTCATCGTATTTCAGATGAATGTCATTGAGCCGGGCCTCTTTTATCTGTCTGAACATAACGGGATCTCTCCGCATGTGTCAGAGCTGATAATGCTCTGTTTTGCTTATTGTTATTTTTTTAGTTGCCAAGGGTCAGGGTGATGGCCCAAAGCGGCGGTGATAGAGGCTTTTAGCCTCTTCATCGATTACAATACTTCGGCAGGGGTATTGTCAACTGGAGAATTATGAAAGAGGTTGTTCCTATAGGTCACGAATCAGGCGGTTAAAACTGTCCCTGGTTTTGGCAGATTAATGACTCACAGAAGATGAAAAGAGATTGATGATCAA
>NZ_JAHHPN010000993.1:0-1293 GCF_024606325.1 Endozoicomonas sp. ONNA1 | reverse complement strand
CTGATAGATGCTGTTCATGCTTTTCCTTCTGATTCCTTGAAGAGTTATGGTTTTCATTCGAACGATAGGAAGAGAAAAGCACGATGAACAACAAACGCAAAGGAGAGAAAGAAAGATAGAAACAAGTATTTTGTGCAACAGTTACAGCCTGAAGCCTTGTTTTTACTGGTCTTTTACTACTGAACAAAAAGTTTTAATGCTACTTGGCTTTAGATTTTAGATATTCCTCCAATGGAGGCAAAAGTGCTGTCTTTGTTCCCCAGATATTTAACAGTTTGGCCACATAACCTTTCAGTGTGTTATTTAGCTTAGGGAAATTTTTCTCAAGATATATCTCTATTGCGGTCGTGAGATTATGCTTTCCCGTACCATGAATCATTACGTGCTTTAACGCTAATAGAGTAGCTTTAAGCACTTTGCTGATATATGGGTTTTCTGGGCGTAATAAGGCGTCAATCAACAATGGAGCATCCATTGCTACAGCACCACTAAAGCCATTTTCTCTAGAGGGCTTAGGTTCCAGGCACTTTGAAAAAACAGATGGAACTCCCTTTGAGTCGGCCCACTCAGCAATACTCACTGGTGTGACGCTAGTATCACCTGAAATAAACCAAGGCCCCATAAAAATGTTTTCTTTTAAAGTTTCGCTTGGGTTCTGCATGAAGAACTGCAATGTTTTACCATTATCTAAAGACAAAACATCATCGTTGCGTATTAATACATCTAATTCAGACGGTATTCCTTCCATTGAGTCAGGAGTAATGTTAATCCAAGCCTCAGCTTGGCTTTCCTTCTGCTTCAATAGAGATGCTACCAAACAAGTTACAGCTAACCTACTTTTCCGATTGCTCAACTCGCTCATTAGTAGGTTAAAGAAGCTTTTTGCTTTACAGCGTCGTTCTGCTTCTTTTTGGTTTTCCGTATAGGGATCAAAGGGGCCAAAACTGTTGCTCAGGTCAATATAGCAAAGCTCAGGCTCTATACCAGCAAAGACCAGAGCAGCATCTCTAATAGTGATGTGCGGAGCGATTACGTAATGATAAAGGTCAGGATTCATACGACAATTTTTTATGTTTTTACTAGAATACGGCCTTTTCCTCTATTGTTCCAACTCCCAGAGTGTAAAATATCACGGGTCATCTAGCATCAACTTGCCGATACTTCTCCAGATCAATAAGTACAGTTTCAGTACCCTCAATAATTTTGGTCAAAAGAGTGTCATAAAGCCTGATGCTTTCCCGCTTTTCTGATAGATGCTCGTGACGATCATAGTGTTTGAAATCCACTCCAGTC
>NZ_JAHHPN010000992.1:0-1305 GCF_024606325.1 Endozoicomonas sp. ONNA1 | reverse complement strand
TATCCAGAGGTTCTTTCGGTTGAACAGTGACAATAGATACCTTGCCATTCTCATCAGTTATGGTGATAACTTTCAAGCCGGTGGCGTTGTCAGTTTCAATACTGAGGTTAATATCTGTCGACTGTAATGGCTCATCGGTTATTGTAATGTTAGGGTCGTTTGAAATGACAAACACCGGGTCGGTGGGTGATTTTAGCTGGTTTGAAGATTCAGGTGAAGTTAGCGAGTTTGAAGCATCATCAAAATCACCTACAATGGTATCCCAGATGTGGCTACCTTCTTCTGGTCTCACCAGAGAATATGCACCGAGTGCTACTCCAACAGTTGTTGCGGCCAATGCAAAACCGACTGAGCCAGCTGCCATTGCAAACATGCCTGCAGTTCCAAGACCTAAGCCCAAAATGTCCTGGATTGTTGCATCACTTAATTTGTTGTCGTTATTTAACTCGCTATAAGCTTTTTCAACTATCGCAGGCACTTGGGCTATTAGAACAGCTATATTGGCTTTGCCTATCGTTTTGCCTGCAAGCTCAGCAGCATCAGCCATTGTAGCTAAGGCATCAAGCGCAGCTATCAAATCTGAACCTGCTTTGAGGTAGTCACCATCTGAATAACTGTCTGCGGCTGATGCAATTGAAGTTGAGGCTCCATGGCCTTGCAGTATTCGAACCGCAGCCTCAGCGTTACTGATCCCTATTGTTGACATATTCCTACCTATGGAATTTAATTGTTAGCATCAAAGAAAAAAATAGTAGACACAACGTGATATAGGCTAATAGTCTTGAAGGTTTTTTCAAGTACACATCCATGACATACTTTTCATTCAATAAATATTCGCTATTGCGATATATCTGGAAAACGAAGTCCTCATTTGATAAGTAATCTGCAACTATATATTTAATACATAAATAATCACCTCTTTTAATATCTAGCTGTTTTATTTTTGAAACAAGTTTTTTATCTATGACTCTAATAGTATTTTTTTCCTTATCCTTAAGCTCAATAAGCCAAGCAGATATTCCTCTTTTGGAAGATGCCCAAAATGACTTGACCACCTTTCCACAAACCAAAGCTGCAGAATTACGATCAGTTTCGGACCTGGTTATTTGACTAATGTAGCTATAACAAAAAACAATGCTAGCTGTAATCGCAATTCCAAGAAGCAATTGCTTGGCACTACTCATCTTTAGGTCAAAAGTTATTTTCATACAGGTATAGCCCATAGCAGCAACAATAAAAATAAGGGCAATAATAATTCGATGCTACTGCGTCAATTGAAAATACTTACCACCATTTTTCTTCACA
>NZ_JAHHPN010000991.1:0-1908 GCF_024606325.1 Endozoicomonas sp. ONNA1 | reverse complement strand
TTTTTCCTGAAGTACCAATGTATCTGCAATACTTATCCGATCCCAGCCCGGCCAATGAGCCCAGGATAAATTCTTTATACGGTTTTCTGGGGGAGCAAAAGTTTGTCTCAACTTCAGTTTTGATTGCCCCTTTATTCTCTTGTGATGGTATTTCCTGCCATGTTACGAGAGACTGTCTGTTTGCAAGTGACTTCTGTCGTATAGGAACAAAATACGATATTTCACCTGTTGAACTCGCTTCGGCTGTCAGGCCTGAGCATTCATATTCACTTCTAGCCCCGTCGTTGAACCATTGGGTTCCGGGACTAGCATCGTTTTTACACAAGGATTCGTGACGCAGACTTCCAGATAACATTACTGTTGATGCAAAGGGCACCGGATACCCGGGTAGCTCCTGGAACTGGTAGGAGATATTTTTATAAATAACATTGATCTGATAATACCTTCTGTCGGTGATCAGAATTTCTTTGGGTACCAGGGTTTCATCCTCCAGGGAAGCTAGAAAATCATCATTTTTTCGACTTGATAATAGGCAACCACTGACATTATCAGCAGTGTTGGCCAGCATACCAACCAGAGTACTGGTCTTGTCATTAAGCATGAGCTTGACTCGACAGAATCCAGTGAGTTGCTCGTCATTGCAGCGGAACTTTTTGTTGGTTAATGGTGCTGGCAATGAAGAAATACAAAACTGGGGTGCATTCCCGTATGAATAAGACGGATCGTACGCCGTGTTTAATGGAAATAGTGCTGGTTGGAGGCCACCTTCATTATTAAGGTGCGGGGGATGAGTATTAAGAAACGTCGCCCTTGCCCAAAGATATTTCAGCTTTTTGTTAGCGCCGGAATAGTTATCCTCACTGAGATTAAAAGGAGCCAGATTGTAATGATCAATCATTGCTTTCTGATCGTACCCGGGAATCGGTATTCTCTTCATCCGCGTATTAAAATTGCTGCTGATATTACTTTGACTTGATGATAAATCCGTAGAGTTTTCTCTCTCAGCTTCTGTGTCGCCTTCAGCATTAACGTCTGATATATACTTGCTTATACAAACTGCCCACATCGTGACCAGACTCAGTGCACTTGCGAACGCTACATAATCACTACATTCTAATTGTCTTGAATACGATTGTGCAAATTGTCCGTAACTATTCTCCCCGGCAAAAGTTATTCCGTTGTGAGTGACAACAATGGATAACAGCACCGCAGGAAAAATCCCTAAAACTCGTCTCATACTTATACTCCTGTAAAATAACCGCGTTAAGTTCAGAATCCATTAATAAAGACTCCGTAACACTCAAGAAGGCCAGGAGTATAGTATTTATTTAGACGGCCAATAATATTTAAATGATTTATAAAAACTAATTATTATGAAGTATTTTACATTGCGTGGGCATTGAATGTTTAGCAATTTGATAATCAACCGGAATCAACCGATCTTGGTAGATGGAGATGTTTAACTAATCTCTTCATTCCTTGTAGCCCGCCATTTGTTGTAGGCTAGTTTATCGCTGCTACGTTCCATAACCCCATTATCAAAAGGGAGGTTAACATTTCATCTGCAACCTCCTTTTAATTGAGCTCATTATTCCCTGACCAGAATTTCAAAGGTCTTTGAATCAACTAAAGCGTGGGAGTCTCCACTTGGTGTTGCAAATGAAGCTTTACAGACTTTATCCTTCTTAAAATACTTTCCGAAGGTTTTAAAACCGTTATTCACAAAACGGCAAAAATATTCCGGCACCTTGCTGATTTCTTTGCCTGAACTTGCAACGCTATAACCGGCAATAATAGCCTTATCAGGCAGATCATTCTCAAAAGCCTGCCAGCGAATATTACCTTCAACCATAGGAGTCAGGTAATCAGAAGCGATGCTGCCATCATCATTCGTGGCGACGTAGCCAC
>NZ_JAHHPN010000990.1:0-2874 GCF_024606325.1 Endozoicomonas sp. ONNA1 | reverse complement strand
TGGACCCCAAATGGATGGATATGCTGAAGTTTTATCTGGGTGAGCATTATTACGAGCTTTTTGGTGGAAGTGAAGAAAGCAAGGGCATCGTTCGTCCCGATGGCTATGGCGAGATAACCATTCATCGTTTGGAAGAAGCATTACACTACCGACTGACCGAGCTCATGGGCAGAAATTATGATAAGACCAGTGACAGTGACCAGCCTTTCAGTCTGGAAAGAATGGCTGCCTACGAGCTTGAAGAGGTAGAGTCGGGGGAGGAGGGCTTCAAGGTCAGGGCTCGTTATAATCCTGCTTATGATGTGGCGCGACAGAGCAGGGCAAAAGATCACACCCCGGAGGAAACGTTCAAGTATCGGCCTGTGGATATGCTGATCTGTGCCGGAGGTAAAAACACCCAGCTGAGAGGCAAGTTTATGGAGGACAAAGTACTTGTCCGTGCCGAGCCATACGGTGTCTGTAGCTGGGAAGGTAAAAAAGGCGCAGAGTTACCCAGCCAGAAGCTGGACAGCTTTCAGGATTTCAGAGAGGTGGTGGTCTTTGACAAGGATTTTCATGAACACTTCAGGGAGAGCCTTTCCAAAGAGCTGCTTCTTTTATCAGAACCTGCTGACTCAATAAAAAGTGTCGTCGACCCTAAGGATCTGCTAGAGCTTGAGTATAAGACTATGAATCGGGTTATGCAGACTCGCTGTTTTGAGAACAAGAATCTGGTTTACATTGGCATGGAGTTGCCAAAGCCCTTTGGCCAGTATTGTAAAAAACTGGAGGGGAAAATTAAGCGGAATGTGGCGGTCAGTGTGACTCCGGGATCGGGTGTCATTAATCCGGAAGAGGCTAATAAACAGGCTGAGAAAAAAGCCAAAGAGGGTGTCAAGGCAGTTCAAAAAGCCTGGTTTCAGGCGGTTGCCCATTATTACGGAATCGATGACTCCAGATCACTGGGAGCCACATCGGACAAAATCAATCACAAATTTGCTTCGGCCTTTTCGGTACAGCAACACAGGGTTGAGAAAAGTGTTGTAACCCAGCAAAAAGACGGGCATGAATTGACAATAACGGCAGTCGGTGATGCCGCAGTCAGCCCTCATTTTATGAGTTCCAGTGCGCTGACCGGAGCCAGAGAGCATGTTTTGCAATTGCAGGAATTTACCCAAAAAACGGCCAATGATGTCAATCCTTCTAATAGTTGGTTGCACCGGGAAGAGCTTGAGCAGAGGCAGCAGAGAACTGCTGACTTTGTGATTCAGCGAGGCGAAGTGCTCCTGGGGCTGGGGTCTCAACTGAAGACCTGATTTTGGCGGTTGCATTGGTCAATAACGGAATTATTTCTTTATCGTTTTATTTGTTGAATGGCACAGGCAGGGAGGTCAGTAGCAATGAGTATAGGAGGCGCAGGTGGGTCAACAGGACCTGCTGCTCAGTTCGTTGAATTGATGAACAACGTCAAAGAGCTTGAGACGATTCATAGAAAAGGAGAAACGGGCCGGGTTGATGTGAGTGGTGTTTCGGGATTAGTCGCGAAAGACTCTTTGGCTACTTTCAGGGGGAGAAAGGTCGTCAGTGTCAAACCCCGTGGGAATCTGCTCAAAAGGCTGGTTGCCTTTTTCTCTCCCACCCGCAGAGCGAGAGAGCTCAGAGCACGGGAGCGTGAAGCAACGGCTTTGTTGCATGATCAAGTGTTGCAGGCTCTTGGCGACAGGCAGCTGGATAAACAGGACAGAATTCGTCTCGTAGAGGATGTGGCTAACGGAATTATTCCGGGTTTCAGCCGTGCGGAGAGGCAAGAGATAAGGGATAGAAGTCTAAATACTATTCTCAGGTCTGAGTCCACAGGAGCGATGCTCATTGAGGCAGAGCAGGGAATAAAAGCCTTTCCAAGACTGACTAACAGCATTCCGGCAGTATCTTTATATAATGCCCGGCAAGCCATCAAAGGCTACTACACGACTCTGCTTCTTGCTCCTGACCGAATACCGGATACCAGCAGACTGCATCAGGATCTTGCGAAGCTGGAACAGCATTTTAACGACACCCGTCAATCGGATGGTTATCAGGATCTGGTCAATGAGGTGATTCAGGAAATTGTCCACTCTTTTCCCGAACGGCTGTCGAAGGATGAATACAGCCAGTTATTGGCAGACTGGAGTGGCCTTCCTCATACAAACCGTGACAAGGCCTTGGCCAGGGTCGCGGATCAAACCTTTGCTAATGCTACCCGCACAGAGCTTTCCATTCACGGTCACCCAAGGGAGTTGGTACTGGGAAAAAGCTATCTTTTTCTTCAAGCCATGTCCCGTCATCCGGAACTGACATCGCGATTCAATCTTCTCAGGGTTGAACAGTTGAAGAACCAGTTAAATAACGACAAAGCTCAGGTGAGAGAAGCATTGGATCGACTGAGTGCTGAGGTGACCGAATTAGATGTGGATAGCATCAGAGAACGCCTGCAAGCAGGCGAAGAGTTGACCAAAGAAGAAGGGCAGCTGATAGCAGAGTCACGACGTGTATTGCTTGATATTCAATTGGCGGCAGGTAGACGATGGGATCTGAGCATGCTCTCGCAGCCTGAACACTGGAATGATCAGAAAGATCAACTCTCCAAGTTGTTAAAGATTCAGGAAATCGGGACTTTAAGAGGGCAGGAAGTGGATCTGGCACAGCTCGACTGGCTGATTAAACAGCATGACGATGCCAGAACTCATCCTCGGGTAGCGATTGAAGGGGCTGGTCCGACAGGGCTGACTTTGGCCTTGTCACAATTCGAAGCCGGTGCCAATGTGTCCATCTTTGAGAAGAAAAGTACTGAATACGACAGGGTTCAGGTGGTCAGGCTGGACCCCAAATGGATGGATATGCTGAAGTTTTATCTGG
>NZ_JAHHPN010000989.1:0-1182 GCF_024606325.1 Endozoicomonas sp. ONNA1 | reverse complement strand
GGCTGCTGATAATCCGCTGAAAAAACAGGCTGATATGGCAATTGCTCGCTATCAGACTTATAAGGTTAAGTATGACGAAAAACACACGGATGATGAGCGTTTCTTTCTCAACATCAGCTTTTGGAAGCATCTTCGAGCTGAAGCACCTGAATTCTTCTTGTTGAATGAAAAAAGTGCATCCACTGCCACTGATGATGGCAAGCCAACAGAAGAAAAACCTTTAGTAAATCGTGAAAAGTCTGCTTTGGGAAAATTCCAAAGAGATCTTGAATCATTGGATGCTGCAGAAACAAAATCCAGCTTCGGTGGTGAAGATTATGGTCTCAATAAGGGGCTCCTTAAAAGCGCTGGACAAAGCCTTAATCAAGCAAGGGACTTATACGTAAAAAAGCTTGCTAGAACTTGAAGATGCGAAAATTAAGGATGCCATTCTTATTGAAAAGGAAGTGATAGATGAGGCTACCAATGTAGCTAAAAAGATTAAGGTGGCTCCCGATGCAATCGTACTAAAAGGCTTGGACTTATCTGACGAAGGCGTTAGAAAAATAGTTCTTGAGAAGCTCGCTAAGGTTGAAGAAGTCTTTGAATTAATGGTGGATGGCAATGGTAAAATGGCTGAGCTTGGCTTTAAAACCAGAGTATTTGAACTGGGTGGTTTAGGTAGTGGCTTTAAAGAAGGTGAGACATTGCCTGTGATAGCATCAGCTGCGACTGGAGACGCTCTTGATAAGAGGGCATACGGTACCGTTGTTCTTTCTGAGAAATCCAGTGTCGTGCATCAAGGTTTTGGTACAAAGGAACGAGCCCTCGATGCGTTTGTTGCTAAAGAAGGTACGTCTGTACGTGTCGCGAAAGATGGAGCTATACGATCTACAGTCATCTATCTGAAAGATGTTGATGAAGTAACGGGTGTTGATATCGAGAGTGATGGAATCAAAATCAAGCCTGTTAATACTTTTGTAGACTTGATTGGTGTTCTTCCCGAGAAATTGGAAGTTATGGAAGCAACCAAGAGTGAGAATGGTAAAAAGGTTTATCAGCCTGTTGCGCGAAAATCCACAGTAGCGGTTATCGAAGGTGCCAAAAAAGGTACTGTTAACTTAAAAGGCTATGAAGATGTTCATGTCAAAGGTTCTAGGTTAACCGTTCGGCAGTTAGGTGTTGCGGAAGATGGTGTTACTC
>NZ_JAHHPN010000988.1:0-6419 GCF_024606325.1 Endozoicomonas sp. ONNA1 | reverse complement strand
GATATCTTCGCGATTTTATTAAAGAAGATAAAGCTCTGGAAAGAGCATGGATTCGCCGGTTTCCTTCTCCACACAAATATCAACTTAAGGCCACCATTAAGACAAAAGATGAGCAACAACTCCGTGATTGGTTAAAGCCGTTTGCGGATATGAGCACGATTGAGTCACTCATAAAACAACGAAAGACTGCTCATTTTCCTGCTCTGCTCCTTTTCACCAACAGTAAAATGATGTCTCAATGTGACACGTTCGAGTTAGTGCCAAAAGCAGAAATTAGCCATTCTAATCATATCAGCACCGCCACTTTCAGCGCCGATGGCCGCCATCTGGTAACCGCCAGTCGCAATAACATAGCGAAAATCTATGGTCAGGAGGACGATGGATCATGGAAATCACAAGGTGCCATTTCCCATAATAATTACGTCATATCAGCCAGCTTCAGTGCCGATGGCCGTCATCTTTTAACCGCCAGTCAAGATAACACAGCGAGAATCTATGGTCAGGAGGACGATGGATCATGGGCAGAAAAAACCATCATTTCCCATACTGGTCAGCTCAATTCTGCTACCTTCAGCGTTGATGGCCGCCGTGTGATGACGGCCAGTTTTTATACGGTGAAAATCTTTGTTCAGAGGGACGATGGGTCATGGGAGTCAGAGGAGATTATTAACCTTGTTAGTCCGGTCAATTCGGCCATGCTCAGCCCCAATGGCCATTTTCTGGCGCTCTGCGGTACAGATTATGCTGTAAAAATCTATGCTCAGGGGGTCGCTGGATCATGGGTAGAAAAATTCACCATTCAACACAAAAACGTAATCAACCGGGTCAGTTTCAGTGCTGATAGCTGCCACCTGTTAACCGCCAGTTTCGATAACACAGCGAAAATCTGTGACCTGCAGGCTGATGGATCATGTAAACAAATAATCTCGATTCATCATGTTGAGGCTTACTGCTCAGCCAACTTCAGCGCCGATTGTCGCCATGTGTTGACCGGCAGTTGGGATGGCAAGGCGAAAATCTATAGTCGGGAGGGCGCGTCATGGAAAGAAAAAGTCTGCATTTCCCACAACAGCGAACTCACCTCAGCCAACTTCAGTGCCAATTGCCATTATGTGGTGACCACCAGTGAAGATGACACGGCAAAAATCACTGGCCTGCAGGCCGATGGATCATGGCAGGAAGAAGCCAGCATTACCCATGAGCACATCGTCCTCTCAGCTAGCTTCAGTGCCGATAGTGGTCATATGGTCACCGCCAGTGTGGATGGTAAGGCGAAAATTTGTGGTCGGAAGGCCGATGGGTCATGGCTGGAAAAAGCCACCATTCAACACGATAGAGACGTCATTTCAGCTGCTTTCAGCGCCGATAGCCGACATGTGTTGACTGTCAGCGAAGATAACAAGGCGAGAATCACTGAGCTATTGAAGAGCAATGGATAATCGCAGGTTTTCTAACAGCTCTGAAGTTGATCGCATGCGTATCATGCTTACTCATACTTCTACCTTTCTGGTTTATTGTGTGTGCTACGTTGTCAGGAGTGCCTGGCCAGCAAGCCGGCCAGGGTAGAGATCAGTTTATGATTTTCCAGGAACCGTCTTCCTGCAGGCAGGCTTGTCCCCAAGCATCCTCGGTTTGACCGCCTACCGTAATGGACTGTTGGAACTCACGGCAAACCAGACCGCTGGAGGCACTTTTGCCTTCTTTGGTGGTCACAACATAGCCGGAGGAGTCGCCCTCATCCCAGATAATCTTTTCACCGACCGGAGCGGTAGTTGCTTTGATCTGGGCTTCTTCGTGAGCACGTTGCGCAGCTTCGTTGATGTTGTCGAGAATTTTGAGCGTGATGGCCGTAAACGCCAGCCATTTGTAAGCATCATTGTCGTCGTGGTAGTGGCCATAACCGTAGTAGGAATTACCATAGTTTCTAACTACGACAATATTGTTTCTGATCACCCTTTTTCTTGGGGCTACAACGACCAGATTGTTCTTGATGACCTTCGGTCCATCCCAGCGGTTATGACGGTGATCTTGACGATCGTCTTTTCTGTCTTCTCTGTTATCCTGACGATCGTCTCGACGTTCTTCACGATTGTCCTGACGGTCGTCATGACGCTCTTCACGATTATCCTGACGATCATCACGGCGCTCTTCACGATTATCCTGACGATCATCACGTCGCTCTTCACGGACTTCATCCCGATCATTATCGATCAAGCCGGCATGGACCATTGTTGAGACCGGTGAAAAGGTGGTGAGTAAAACTAAAATCGTAAACAGTCGTTTTTTCATCAGGCAGACTTACCCATGAGCAGAACACTGGCCTGAACGCGTCCGGTTCCATCAGTGTCGTAGTAGAATCTTACTTTTTCAATGGCCCTTGCTTTACCGGGCAGGTCAATGACGCGAGAGCTGCCGCCTTTCCTGACTTTGCTGCGGATGGCTATTTCACGGTTTTGACCGTTTTCGTAGTGCACGATGACTCTGTCGAAATCCACGTCAGCTCCTTTGACCTTGAATTGCAGACGCTTGAAAGCACCGTCTCTCAGACCAACACGGATGGTGTCTGCTTCTGCACGACGACTGACTTTCTTTTCGCCCAGCAGTTCCCAGCCAGCGGCGGAAGCAGTCTGTGTAAAGCCAGACATGATCATGCTCATCAGCAGAGTAAACATTGAAAGTGTGCGTGTCATAGTGATGGTTCTCCTGAGATTTTCTCTATTTGTCCTTGAGACCAGTCTTTGTTGAAAGGATCTGGCCAATGCCATGGCATATTATTATTGAGGCAACTATCTTAATTTGTTGCTCAATGCTATAGCGAAGAGAGGAGTACCTCTATAGGGAAAACTACCGAGGGGTTTAATAGTGATAATTATCTAAATTATTGATTTTAATTATTTTTTTAAATAATCAATATTGTCAGTGAAGAGTAAAATCTGGTCGGGTGTATGCATTAGCCGTTCTCAGGGCGAGAACGGCTAATGACATCAGCAACAGGGCTAAGACTGTTTGGCTTTTTCCAACTCGGCCACCTTCTTTTCAAGGGCTTCCAGTCTTTCACGGGTATGCTTAAGAACGGCGACCTGGGCATCAAACTCATCACGGGTGACCAGTTCAAATTTGGCCAGGGCACTGCCCACCAGAGCCTTCATGTTTTGCTCAATATCTTCCCGGGTCTGGCTTTTTTGCCCACCCAGTACCTGACCTGCTTTGCCGGCAATACTACCGATAAGGGAGGCTTTATCGATCATCGATGATTCCTGCAACTGCTGTGATTCAAAACCGGCGGGTATGATATCACAAGCAGTTATCTCAACGTGCTTGCTTTTATGTGCTAAATTGATAGTTGCTCGGTAAACATTGATTAAGTCAACTCATGGATTTGGCTTATGCCAAAGACTCTGACCATGCTTACATCCGCCCTCGGCTGGTTCTCTTTATTAGCGTGTTTTGTTATCCCTCAAAACATCCATGCTGCAGATAAGAATCACGACGCTTACTCTACGCCAACCGAAGATTTTTCGGTGCATGCAATCAAAAATGGTTATAGCTTGTCCGAAGCAAAACGATTGCATGGTGAATGGAGCCTGAACAAATTTTTGAATATTACCGAGTCGGGTGCTTATTCTTATTTGCACTTGGGTGAGTTTTTGCCGCAAGCCATGATTCACCGGGATGGTGAGGTAGTCAAGCTTGAGACAAGTGCAAGGCAGTCAATCGGTGAAATTTCGCTCAAAAAAGACGGAAAATCCATAGCATTTGAACAGATGATTATGGATGAGAAGTCACCGGTTCAGGGCGTCATGGTGATCAAAAAGGGCGAAATTATTTACCAGCAATACCCTGGCATGAGGGAGAACGACCGCCATGTGTGGATGTCGAATTCAAAAGTGATCGCCGGCACGCTTATCGCTTTTCTGGAAGAAGAAGGGCGTGTTGATCTACAGAAAACCGTGTCAAATTATCTGCCCAAAGCAAAAGGTACAGCTTGGGAGAACGTGAAAATATTCGATGTGTTGAACATGCAAACAGGGCTTGATTTGGAGGAAAACCCCACAACACGCAGTGGTGATACCCCTTATAACGCCTTTGTGAGAGCAGAGTTGGGTGTGCCCGCAAAAGACGGAAAAGTTTATACCCACAATGAGGCTTTGCTTGCCATTCCTTATTTGAAAAAGCCAGGTATGGCTTTTGAGTATTCATCCGCTAATACGCAGATGTTGGGTTTGATTATTGAGCAGATCACGCAAAAAAGGTTGGCAGAGGTGGTCAGTGAGCGAATTTGGTCAAAAGCAGGTATGGCAGGTGATGCAACCATCGGTTTAAGCCCACAGGGTAATGCCATTATTCATGGTCTGGTAAGTTCTCGTTTAGATGATATGGCGCGTTTTGGCATGTTGTTTACCCCGAGCTGGAACAAGCTTGGTGATAAACGCATTGTTTCGGAACAAGTGCTGAAGCGTATGCAAACCTCGGGAAAGCGGGAAAACTATTTGAAAGGTGCTCTTGGGCCCAGGTTGACGGAAGAATTCAGAGATGCACCATTATTTAATAGTTATCAGTGGGATGCTGTTTTTGCTGATGGTGATCTCTATAAAAGTGGCATGAATGGTCAGGGTATCTATGTATCCCCTTCCAGAGATAATGTGGTGGTTTGGTTTGCTACCGGCTTTACCGAAATACCGATGGAAGCCTTTAGCCGAAAAATCAGTCTTGACCTGGATTAGAGTATTTCAAAGGGCGGATGTCGTTTTGTTTAAGTTTCTGTCATTGTGTTTAAGCTTGATTGTTTGCCTGTCAGCTTATGCTGATGATGATGAATTGGCGAAAAAATTAACCAATCCTGTTGCTGATTTAATTAGTATGCCCGTGCAAGCCAATTATGATACGGGCTTTGGCCCTGACGATGGGCATCGTACAACTGTCAACGTGCAGCCTGTGATACCCATCGAGATGAATGACGATTGGAATATGGTTTCCAGAACCATTTTACCCTTGATTGAGCAAAATGATGTGGCGGGTAGCAGCGGTTCGCAATCGGGTACTGGTGATATTGTTCAAAGCCTTTTCTTTTCACCAAAACGGCCTACCAATAATGGCTGGATTTGGGGTGCGGGGCCGGTCTTTTTGCTACCAACAGCCAGCGACGAATTACTCGGTACAGAAAAGTGGGGACTAGGGCCTACTGCTGTATTGCTTAAAATGGAGCAGGGCTGGAGTTATGGCGCACTTGCCAATCATATCTGGGATATAGCCGGTGAAGATAAGCGTGATGATGTTAATGCTTCTTTTATTCAGCCCTTTCTCACCTACACCCACAAAGGTTGGACTTATACGTTACAAACCGAAAGCACTTACGATTGGAAAAACAGTCAATGGAATATTCCGATTAATGCTGTGCTGTCGAAAGTAATTCACATAGGTCGGCTGCCGGTGAGCTTTGCAGGAGGTGTGCGTTATTGGGCCGGAGCGCCAGAACAAGGTGCAGAAGGTTGGGGAGCACGCTTTGCGGTTACTGCAATGTTGCCCAGGTAGATAGTCGGGCTTTATCGTACAAGCGGATGATGGTCTATTGCACTAAAGAAGTGCGCGATTTGGGTGCAAGAAGCATGGTAGGCGTTCTTTTTTGGTGCGTTAGGTTTAATGAATGAACGGGAATAGAATTTTTTCAGTCTGCGAGCCTTGTTGACAGGTTGTTTTCAGAATTTGGCACAGTGCCTGCATATAAGCCACCAAACTCAGTTGGAAGTAAATCAGCTGAATACTTAAGGCTGGGGGCACGGGTCATAATGACAATGTCCGGAAATTCCCTGCTGGCCAACAGGATTCACTCAGGAGAGCTTTTATGAAGTTGGTATCAGCCATCATTAAGCCATTCAAATTGGACGACGTGCGAGAGGCTTTGTCCGAGATCGGTGTTCAGGGTATCACTGTCACTGAAGTTAAGGGGTTCGGTCGTCAAAAGGGGCATACTGAACTTTACCGTGGAGCTGAGTATGTGGTTGATTTTCTGCCCAAGGTCAAGTTGGAAGTTGGCATTGCGGATGACCTCCTGGATCAGGTGATTGAAGCCATTTCTACAGCGGCTAACACCGGAAAGATTGGTGACGGAAAGATCTTCGTCACCAATCTGGAGCAGGCGATTCGGATCAGAACCAACGAAACCGGCGAAGACGCCATCTGATGTACTCAGCGGCAAGAGACCATAGTCAGGAAGTTCATGGTTCTCAGGGTACACGTACAACAACAGACAAACTTTGTCGTCCGCTTCAGCTACATTAAGAGCGGAAGGTGACATTCGCAAAAAATAAAAATGGCTAATGCGGAAACAGCTCCTGAGTCAAGGTGACTGTTTCCAGGGCATGAATGCCCTAGCAGCCTGTCGGACTTAAGCGTCCGTAGCGAGGATTGCAAGAAATTGA
>NZ_JAHHPN010000987.1:0-7479 GCF_024606325.1 Endozoicomonas sp. ONNA1 | reverse complement strand
GGAACGAAAGTTCATAACTTGTTGTTAAGTGAAACTGACAAACTGTCCTGCTATCAAAGTGTCATTCAGCGCACGCAGAATCGCGTCACTTAGTGACAGCAGTCAATAAATCACTCCTGCGAAGTTCAGTGATCATCACCGTACGGTCACTGGCGGTGACCACATGGCTGCCATCGGAGCTAAAGCTGGCTGATCGAACCGTGTCGATGTGGTAAATGCGAGCTTTTTCTAACCATGACCCATCGGACTTCTGACCAATGATTTTCGCCGTACGATCCTTACTGGCGGTGACCACATGGCGGCTATCAGGGCTGAAAGTGGCTGACGTGACGGTATTCTGATGATAAATGATGGCTTTTTCTTTCCATGATCCATCGTCTTGCAGGTCGAAGATTTTCACCGCGCCATCGAAACTGGCAGTCACCAAATGACGGCCATCGGGGCTGAAGGTGGCTGATTCGACGATATGATCATGGGGAAGTGTGGCGGTTAATTCCCAGGAACCATCGTCACTCTGGCTATGGATTTTAGCACTGTGATCCTCACTGGTGGTTAGCACATGGCCGCCATCAGGGCTATAAAGGGCTGACATGACAGCACGATCATGGGGAAGTGTGTTGGTTAATGCCCATGAACCATCGTCTTTCTGACAATAGATTCTCGCCGTCTTATCCCAACTGGCGGTGACCAGATGGTGGCTGTCAGGGCTGAATGTGGCTGATTCGACGGCTTTGCCATGGGAAAGAATGGCTCGTAAATCCCATGATCCATCGAGCTTCTGGCTATGGATTTGTGCTGTTCTGTCCATACTGGTGGTCACCACATGTTGGCCATCGGGGCTGAAACTGGCTGAGTTGACCTGCGCCCTATGGGAAATGATGGCTTTTGGTTCCCATGACTCATTGCACCTCAGGGCATATATATTCGCTCTGCCATCCGAACAGGTGGTTACTGCATGGCGACTATCGGGGCTGAAAATCGCTGAGTTGACCCATCCGTTATGGGAAATACTGGTATTTTTTTTCCATGATCCATCAGCCTTTTGGCCGAAGATTTTTGCCGATAGATCTCCATTGGCAGTTATCAGATAGCGACCATCAGCACTCAGGGTGGCTGAGTTTATTTTATTGGCGCTTACCTGAAAGGGGTAATCGTTATCGGTAATGGCGAGTGATTTGGCTTTATGATTTTTGCCAATAATGGTTTTAGTGACTAATTTAAACTTTTCACATTGAGACATCAGGTTAGTTTTGGTGAAATATAACAGAGCAGGTAAATAAACGCCCCAATGCAGCCGATTGGTGAGTGAGTCGAGTAACTCCTCATCATCCGTAAATGACTTCAACCAATGACGGAGTTGATTCTCATTTTTTGTGGTGATGGTCATTCTCAGATGATGCTGGTGTTGTGAAGGAAGCTGGCGATGCCATGCTTTTGCCAATGCATTATTCTCTCTAACAATACTACGAAGGCGGGTACATACCTGTTCTAAACTGCGGATATCCCGAAGTTTCAAACAGTGAAAAATTAACGAAAATGATAACGAGGATAAATCCTGTAATGACGACTTTTTCTTAATTTCCTGATCAGGCACAGTGATGGACCTGCCCGCACTGGTCCCCGTCGGTGTTTCTGACCGAGTTCGCTTAGATGGTGGTGAGTCTGAACCCTCAATGCTGAAGTTATTATCTATTACATTCATTCTTTATTCCGTGAAAGCAGGTGTATATCCCCGATTGGCAAACCTGATCAAGATAGATGCCACAGGTTAGAGTCGGTTTTGGAATGAAAGTTCATTTTATTGTTAAGCAAGACGAACAAAGTGTCCTTCAGCGCACGCAGAATGGCTTCACCCAGTGACGGCAGGCAATAAATCACTCCTGCGCAGTTCAGTGATTATTACCATGCCGTCGTAACTGGTGGTGACTACATGACTGCCATCGGCGCTGAAGCTGGCTGATCGGACCGGAGTATTATGGGAAATACTGGCTTTTTCCGACCATGACCCATCAGGCTCCTGAGCAATGATTTTCGCCGTGCCATCGAAGAAACTGGCAGTCACCATGCGGCGGCCATTGGGGCTGAAGATGGCCGTGTTGACTTCATCGCGAAGGCGGGTACATACGAGTTCCATACTGCGAATATCCCGAAGTTTCAAACAGCGAAAAATAATGGAAAATGATGATAAGTATAAATGCAGCAATGACGTTGTTTCCTTATCAGCCAGCTTGATCGTTCTACCCGCACTGGCACACGCAGGTGTTTGCAATCGAACTCGCTTGGATGGTGTTGATTCTGAACCCTTAATGCAGGAGTGATCATGTATTCCGTGCATGTCAGGTTCCTCCAAAGTGGGTATTTATATTCGATCAGCACGGGCAGTCAATATTGATGCTGCGATTTAGACTCAGTTTCAGAATGAAAGTTCATAGCGTGTTGTTGAATGAAACTAACAAAGTCTCTTTCTATGAACACGTGCAGAATGGCGTCATTCAGTGGCAGCAAACAATTGATGACTCCTCCGTAGTTCAGTAATTTTCAACGTGCAGTCGTCACTGGCTGTGACTACGTGGCTACCATCGGCGCTAAAGGTGGCTGAGCAGACACAGCCTTTATGGGCAATGCTGGCTTTTTCTAACCATGACCCATCAGCTTCCTGCCCGATGATTTTCGCCGTTCCGTCCTTGCTGGCAGTCACCAGATGACGGCCATCAGGGCTGAAGCTGGCCGAGTTGACTCCATCCTTATGGTATGTGTTGGTTTTTTCTTCCCATGATCCATTGGCTTTCTGACCATAGATTTTCACCCTGCCATCATTACTGGCAGTCACCACATGGCGGCCATCGGGGCTGAAGGTAGCTGAGTTGACATCATCTTCGTGGTGAATGATGGCTTTTCGTACCCATGATCCATTGGTTTCCCTGCCATAGATTTTCGCCCTGCGGTCCTTGCTGCCAGTCACCACATAGCGACTATCGGGGCTGAAGTTGGCTGATATGACAGGACCTTTATGGGAAAGGGTACCTTTTACTTCCCATGTTCCATCGTCTTTCAGGGTATGAACTTTCGCGGTTTTATCCCAGCAGGCGGTGACCACATGACGGCCATCGGCGCTGAAAATGGCTGATTGGACAGCATCATTGTGAAAAAGGGTGGCTGTTAATTCCCATGATCCGTCGTCCTTCTGGCTATGGATTTGCGCCGTTCTATCCCAACTGGCAGTCACCACATGGCGGCCATTGGCACTGAAAGAGGCTGACTTGACCGAATGATTATGGGAAATGATGGCTTTTAATTTCCATCGTTTATTGCACCCGGGGCCGTAAATTTGTGCCCTGCTATCGTTGCTGGCAGTCACCACATATTGACTATTGGGGCTAAAGATAGCTGATTTGACCCACCTGTTATGGGGAATGATGGCTCTTTTTTCCCATGATCCATCGGCCTTGTGGCCGTAGATTCTTGCCGAATGATCGATGCTGGCCGTCACCAGGTGACGGCCATCAGCGCTGAGAGAGGCTGATTTGACTTCGTCATCTTCTTTAATGATGGTTTTTGTTACTAAATTAAATCTTTCACATTCAGACATCAGGTTAGTTTTGGTGAAATATAACAGAGCAGGTAAATAAACACTCTTCTGTCGGCGATTTGTCAGTGAATCGATTAACGCCTTATCATTCGTAAAAGTCTTCAGCCAATCATGGAGTTGGTTCTCATTTTTGGCAGTGATGGTTGTCCATAGCAGATACCGGTGTGATGAAGAAAACTGCCGATACCACGCTTTTGCCAGAGCATTATCCTGTTTGATCGTGTTGTTAAGGTAGGTACATACCTGTTTTAAACTGCGAATATCCCGAAGCTTTAAATAGCGACAAATGAGGGAGCTTGATAGTAAGGATAAATCTCGCAATGAGGGCCTGTCTTTATTTTCCTTGTCAGATACAGTGATACTCCAACCCGAACCGGAATCCGCTGGTGTTTCCAATCGAGCTCGCTTGGGTGGTGGTGAGTATGAACCTGCAATGCTGGAGTTATTACCTATTCCATTCATGCTTTGTTCCCTGAAAGTGAGTTTTTATCCTTAATGATTCGCAAGGACGTCCAACGTTGATTGAGTTAATATACGTCACTCCTCTGTAGTTCAGTGATTTGCACCGTTCCATCACAACCTGCGGTTATCACACGGCTGCTATCGGCGCTGAAAGTGGCAGATAAGATCCAGCAAGCATGGGTGATGCAGGCTTTTTCCACCCATGACCCATCGGCTTCCTGACCAATGATTTTCGCTGTGTGGCTATGACAGGTAGTCACCAGGTGGCGACTGTCAGAGCTGAAGGTCACTGATTCAACTGAATGCTTGTGATCAATGATGGTTTTTTCTTCCCATAATCCACCGGCTCTCTGGCCATAGATTTTTACTATGCCATCCAGGCTCGCAGTCGCCACATGGCGGCCATCCGCACTGAAAGTAGTCGAATGGATAACTTGCTTGTGTTGAATTTCGACCACACTTTTCCATGATTCATTGGTCTCACAGCGATACATTCTCGCCTTGGAATGCCCATTGAGGGTTATCACATAGCGGTCTTCCGGGCTGAAGCTGATTAAGTTGATACTATCCTCAAGGCGAATGATATTTTTTACTTCCCATGATCCATCGGACTTCTGGCTATGGATCTTCATCTCTGTGCTACCACGTTCGGCAGTCACCAAACGGCGGCTATCGGCGCTGAAGGTGGCTGAGCGAACATCGTAAAGGTTGGCTGTTAATTCCCATGATCCATTGTTCTTCAGGCTATGGATTTGCGCCATGCGTTCCATACTGACGATCACCACATGTTGGCTATCGGGGCTGAAGCTGGCTGATCTGATGGCAGAGTCAAGGGTAACGGTAACGTTTGTTTCCCATGATTCATCGCGTCCCAGGCTATATATTTTCGCCTCGCGACCCCGACTGGCGGTGACCACATGGCGGCCATCAAGACTGAAGTTGGCTGACGTGACAAGGTCATTATGGATAATGGCGGTTTTTATTACCCAGGATCCATTAGCCCCTTGAGCGTAGACCATTGCCGAGTTGTCTCCAACGGCGGTGACCAGGTAACGGCCATCGACACTAAGGGCGGCTGTTCTGATAATTGCATTTGCGTGAATGGTGTCTTTTGTTTCCAATTTAAATGTTTTACATTCAGACATCAGGTTAGTCTTGTTGAAGTACAACAGAGCAGGGCAAAAAACAGCCTCTCGTTTGCGATTGGTTAATGAGTCCACTAACGCCATATCATTTGAAAAAGACTCAAACCAGCTACGGAATTGGTGATCATTTTTTGTAGTGATGGCTGTCCTTAGTTGGTATTGGTGTGTTGAAAAAAACTGCCGATACCAGGCTTTTGCCAGTGCGTTATTTTCTTTTACCGCAGCGTGAAGATAGGTACATACCTGTTCCAAACTGCGAATATCCCGAAGTTTTAAATAACGAAATATGAGGGGAAATGCGGATAAATCCAGTAATGACGTTTTTTCCTTTTTTTCCTCGCCAGATACAGTAATACTTCTACCTGCACTGATTCCCGTTGTTATTTCCGATTGAGCTTGCCTGGTTGCCAGTGAATGTGAACCTGCAATATCGCAGCTATTATCTATTCCATTCATGCTTTGTTTCCTGAAATTGGGTAGTTAACCTTGATGATTTGCAAGGTTGTCGGACATTGGTTGAGTTAATTGGAGTCGGTTTTAGAAAAAAAGTTCATGATAGGTTGTTCAATTCAACTGATAAAAACAGGACTCCGGTTCGAGACCATGATCAATAAGCAGAAAGTGGGTTTCTGTCTTTCGGTGCATGCGGAATGGCTTCACTCAGTGACAGTAGGCAATCATTACTTCCTGGTTCGCCGATGGTGGATAGTTGGAGGCGTGCCCGAAGACCAATCGTTCCTCGAACCACGAGCAACAAACGGAAGTGCCTTAATGACTTACCCTTTGGAATTCAATATTTCTGGCTCATTGGTCAGACTCTTATTTTCGCCGCAGGCGCTCAGGTTGGCTATGCCAGATCCTTCACCTTTTGAACGGCTCGAGCTTCGATGATTCGCCAAATGTCGTTAGCTTTAAACTTCCCTAACCGTCCGGGGTCAAGGGCATTGGCTTTTTTGAACCATTCGCTCCAAACCTCTTTACGGTCATTCATCATTCTGAGACAGTGCGCTTTTTGCGAACAGGCGCCTGCATTCCCGGGGTGTTTCTCTAGTACGGATTCTGCATACTCAAGCGCCTTTTTAAGGTTACTTTGTCCTGACCCAGGGTCATTGTCTGCTATTTGTTGAGAGGCCAGTCGGAAATAATGGATCGAGTTTGACAGCAATATATTGGCGCTTTCCTGATACCCGGTAATCATTTCCATAAATCTCGCTGTCCCGGCATAGGAATTAAGCAGTGCCAACTCACATTCACTCGTATGGTATAAATCACAGCAACGATGAATCAGTCTTTGGGCCCGTTCTGTTTTATTCATTATCTCCCAGAGACGTCCCAGGGCCAGATCAAGATCATGATTCCCGCTAGGCTTGCACAGGTCTTCCTCATCGTTATCGGGGTGCTTGCCAATCATGTTCAGCAACAGTTTTTCAGATCGTTTATACTCGCCCATTGACTCCCAGGTTCGCATCAGGGCGATGTCAACCAGAGGCTGCCCACAGGGTTTGCAGAGTAATTCTTCAGGGTCTTTGGGGTGCTTGTCACTCATGTTCAGCAGCAGTTTTTCAGACCGTTTATATTCGCCCACCACATCCCAATGTCTCACCAGAGTCAGGTCGATTGTCGAATCGCCATAGGGCTTGCACAGCGTTTCCATACTGGCGAAGGGAGATTTGCCAACCATGTTCAACAGCAACCTTTCAGCCAATATATATTTGCCCTGTATCTCCCAATTTCTTATCAGGGCCAGATCAATATGTTTATTCCCGCAAGGCTTGCACAGGCGTTCTGCATTATCATTGGGGTCTTTGTCACTGGCGCTCAGCAGCAGTCTTTCAGCCCATTCATATTTCTCCATCATATGCCAGAGTCGTGCCAAAGCCAGATCTAATTGATGATCTCTACAGGATTGACACAAGATTTCTATATTTTGGTTGGGCTGCTTGCCCATCATGTTCAGCAGCAGCTTTTCAGCCGTATTATATTGGCCTACATCCTCCCAGTATCGAACCATGGCCAAGTCAATTTCATAAACTCCGCAGGGCAGACACAGGCTTTCTTCACTGTCACTGGGGTGCTTGTTACTCATGTTCAACAGCAATCTTCCAACCAGGTGATATTTGCCCATGATTTCCCAGTGTCGAACCAGAGTCATATCAATATCAAGACGTCCAAAAGGTCGGCAGAGAATCTCTTCACTGGCACCGGGATGCTTACCCGTCATGTCCAGTAGCAATTTTTCAGACCATTCGTGTTTGCCTTTTGTCTGCCAGAGTCGCACCAGGG
>NZ_JAHHPN010000986.1:0-11335 GCF_024606325.1 Endozoicomonas sp. ONNA1 | reverse complement strand
ACGAAATTCACCTCCCTGCCAAGTCGCAGGGAGCACTCTTTCGGCTATAGGTAGCGTCTTTTGGAAAGATGCATCAGAGACAAGCGGAGGTTAAATTTTTGTCGGATGCAGCCAGCCCCGTGGGCTGACTGTAAACCCCGAAAATCAGGCAAAAGGACGGATACCCACTTTATTGCGAATATCCTGAAGGAAGGGCGCTGCTTCAGCACGGGCCTTGTCCGCACCTTTTTTCAGCTCAGCTTCAATGAATGCCGGGTCAGCCATCAGATCGTTGTAACGCTCTCGAGGGTCCCTGAGTAGATTGTTGATGTAATCAAAGAGTTCATTTTTCAAATCCCCCCAACCAGCACCGGCTTCATACTGCTCACGTTTTTCAGCCACCTCTTCTTCCGTCGCAAAGGCTGAAAAGATCTGGAACAGAGTACAGGTTTCCGGATCTTTAGGTTCACCCGGCTCCAGAGAGTTGGTTTTAATCTTGCGAATCAGCTTGAGCAGCTTTTTCTCAGGCACAAACAATGGAATGGTGTTGTCGTAGCTCTTGCTCATCTTGCGGCCATCAAGACCATTCAGAACAGCCGTGTTTTCACCCACTACGGCTTCTGGCAGCACAAATTGAGTCTTGTAGTGATGGTTCATCCGACCCGCAATATCCCGAGCCATTTCCAGATGCTGAACCTGATCACGGCCGACTGGAACACGGTTGGCATTGAACATCAGGATGTCCGCCGCCATCAGAATCGGGTAATTAAACAGCCCCATCAGGACGCCCTTGTCCAGGTCAGACTCGCCCGCTTCCTGATTGGTCTGGGTAGCAGCCTTGTAAGCATGGGCACGATTCATAAGACCTTTTGCGGTCATACAACCCACAACCCAGTTCAGCTCCATGATTTCCGGGATATCAGACTGGCGATAGAAAGTGACTCGATCAGTATCAAGACCCAGGGCCAGCCAGGTAGCAGCAATTTCCAACCCGGATTGATGAATGCGCTTGGGGTCACGCCCCTTGATCAGGGCATGGTAGTCCGCCAGAAACAGGTAGGACTGAATGTTTTCGTCAAGGCTTTCTTCAATCGCAGGACGGATAGCCCCCACATAATTGCCCAGATGCGGCGTGCCTGTGGTGGTAATACCGGTTAATACTTTGGTCTTTGTCATGGGGTCACTCATGGGCCTCATGAAGTGGCAATGAGCACTTCACTGAAAACTGGAAGGCGGCATTATAGAAGAGGCAAGGCATGCAGCTCAACCAGGACTCTGAGGCCTGAATTTTTTTAACCGGCGAATAGTAAGTAGCTAACCCGCTGGTTTCTTGTGACAGCGCTTCCTGCAACAGACGGGTTTTTTTGGGCAGCTAAAACCGGGGCAGGTAATATGGTCGCAGACGTGAGAATTCTCGGGGCAATCAGCCCAACCGGTAAAAAGAGAGCACCGAAAAATGCCGCAGCCATTACCATTACACAGATCACATTTGGTAGAGAACTTTTCTACACTGCACTCGCATCTGGGGCAGTCAGAATGGAACGATTCACTCTCACATTTGGAGCAGAAATCATCTTCGTCACTATAGCTGTTGCTACCACTCTCTCTATCGCTCCCTCTATCGCTAGTGCTGACCCTATCGCCATCGGTCTGGTCGCCTGGAGTACGGAAGAAAGGTGATAAATACAGCGCACCAACAAATAACCCGCATGACTTCTGACCATTATCTGATACAGTTTCATATCCAAATTCAAACCCTTTGCCGGGAGTAGACTGGACGCAGATGTCCGGGTGCCCCGTGTTCTGGTCTGTGCCCTTGGACACGTAATAATAGCTGTTGCCGTTTTTTTCAATATGAGCAAAGGAAGTGAGCCAGGTGGCAAGCTGCTCATAAGTTGTGTCAAGCCAATCGAATTTGGCGGTGACCTGTGTGTCCACGACTGTAGCATTGATTAATCGCGGGTATTCACAGACAGAGGAACCGGGTTCGGTTCCCGGGATGACCTTACCAATTACATTGCCAGCATCTACTCCTTGGCCGGAAGGCATGCACACCAAAACATTGGGATGAGCAGCCTTAACGATGTCTGCCGCTGATTCGCCAGCATCTTTCATAATGCCAGAGCCGCAATCAGCTTGCATGTCCCTGGGACAGGTATCGGCACGAACATTGAGGGTAATTGTGGACAATAAAAGCAGCGTAAAAAAAAGCCTATGCATGAGGGGTTTCATAAATAACTCTTTTTTCATTGTTCAGTAAAACGGATGCAGGGAAAGAGCAAAAAACGTCAAGCGACTTTTTATAGAATCAATTTAAAAACGAACGACAAAAGTCACCTTAATCATGCACTAAAAGTCTGGGGAATTCGTCAGCTTGATTCTGAGCAGCCAAGACTAAACATGCACCGACTGATCATAGCAAACGCCTGACAAGTCTGCCCGAACAGGACATTCTCATGATGTGTCGTATCTTATTTTTATTGGTTTTATCCCATCCGGCATCACACAGCCGCCCCTGACAGAGCAGGTGTGCACTGGACTCTCAGACTTCTCACTATTCAATTGACTTTCATGGCAAACAATTGCGTTGCAACGGCTCTCCTGCTCAACGATCTGAAGCGGAGCAGCAGGAATAAAGCAGAAAGCGTCAGTGCCAGTACTAGTCCAATCCAGAGCCCGTGGGGGCCCATGGGTTCATCGGCAATAAAATCCGTCAGCCCCAGGGTATAGCCCAGTGGCAGGGCTATACCCCAGCAAGCAATCAGAATTATGATCATCGGTACCCGGGTATCTTTGTAGCCCCTTAAGGCACCATTGGAAGCAACCTGAATACCATCGGCGTACTGGAAGAGTGCAGCAAAAATCAGCAACTGGGCAGCCAGTGCTTTAACTGCAGCATCCTGGGTATAGAGCGATGTCAGAGCATCGGCAAACGCCCACATCACAGCCGCTATCAGAGTAGCAGTCAGCAGGGTCGCTACGATACCAGAATACCCTGAGAATCTCGCAGCCTGAGGATCACCGGCACCCAAAGCCTGACCTACCCGGATGGTTATTCCCATGGACATACTCAACGGCACCATAAAGGCCATGCTGGCGAGATTCAATGCAATCTGGTGACCTGCGACGGTCACTGCTCCCAGTTTGCCGATGACCAGAGCCACTGCCGAGAAGATACTGGCTTCAAAAAAGATGGCCAGACCGATGGGGACACCCAGTTTCAGGTGAATAACAATACGGCTCATTGCAGGCCATTCAAAGCGATCAAACAGATTCACTTCTGTATGCTTTTGATTGAACCGGGTATAGCAGAACATCAACAGGCACATGATCCAAAAGCAAATGGCTGTTGCATAACCACAGCCTACGCTACCCATTTCAGGAAAGCCGAATTTGCCATAGATCAATACATAATTAACCGGAATGTTGATCAACAAACCGACAAAGCTGATGAGCATGGCCGGTTTGGTAATAGCGCGCCCTTCGCAATAGCTGACCATGGTTTGATATAAACAGATGCCGGGTACCCCCCAGGCCAATGCTTCCAGGTAGGCTTCCGTCTTAGCAGCCATTTCGGCATTGATTTCCAGAACATTGAGCAGTGGCATAGGGTTCATCATCAAGACCATGCCGACCACACTTAACGCCAGAGAAAGCCACATGGCCTGTCGAACCGGTGAAGCAATCAGGTCAACTTTTTGGGCGCCAAACAGATGGGCGACTGTCGGTGTCGTCGCCATTAGGATACCCCTGATTAACAGATAAATCGGGACCCAGATACTGGAGCCAATGGCTACTGCCGCCAGATCTTGTGCAGAATATTGACCCGCCATACTGGTATCCACAAAGCCCATGCCAGTGGTCGCCAGTTGCGCACCCAGAATCGGGGCTGATAAATAAATAAGTTCTCTAAGTTCCCTGGAATATCGTTGGTATAAAGTTGGGTTGGCTGTCATTTTCTCTCACTGCTATGGTGTGCTTTTACCAAAACTGAACCGGGATAAAAGTGGAACCATCTTATCAGTCACATGACAGCATTTGATATGGCTAATTTGCCGTTACTTTCTGGGGTCCGGCGCGGGATTTCTACTTATTTCCTTTGCCATCAGAGGCCGATCACATCGCCTTTTGACGACATATTTGCTACTGTCGGTGGATGCCTGAATTACCTGAAGTTGAAACGACCCGCAGGGGCATTGCACCTCATATTGTAGGTCAGACCGTGTCGGATGTTATCGTCCGCAATCCGCAACTGCGCTGGCCGGTTTCGGAACATTTAAAGCAGCATTTATCTGGCCGGGTTATCCGTTCTGTCGCAAGACGAGCGAAGTATCTTCTGATCAGAACCGACGCTGGAACCCTGCTGGTTCACCTGGGGATGTCCGGAAGCCTGCGCATATTGAAAGAACCACAGGAAGCCCGGAAACATGACCATATCGACCTGGTTTTCAGTCATGGGATAACGCTGAGATACACCGACCCGAGGAGGTTCGGGGCGGTTCTGTGGGTCGACGACGATATCATGAAACATGACTTGTTAAGCAAACTCGGTCCGGAACCTCTCGGTGATGAATTCACAGCCCGTAGGCTTCATCTCAAATCCCGGGGAAAAAAACAGCCGGTAAAAACGTTCATCATGGACAACCATGTGGTCGTCGGGGTCGGGAACATCTACGCCAACGAAGCCCTGTTCAAAGCAGGTATCCGGCCTGACAGGCCCTGCGGAAAAATTTCCAGAGCCCGCTACGAGCGACTGACCGAAAGCATCAAAGAGACTCTGGCAAAAGCCATTGAGCAGGGTGGAACCACCCTGAGGGATTTTGTCGGGGGTGACGGCAAGCCAGGCTATTTCAAACAAGAACTGGCTGTTTATGGACGCAAGGGGGAACCCTGCGTTCATTGCTCAACACCGATAGTTGAGATCCGGCTGGGTAATCGCTGTACCTGCTACTGTAAAAGATGCCAGCGGTAATCCAAAGAAAGAACATGATGATGACTGGCGATCAGGAGCATGACTTTCGGGAAATACACCGCTTCTTCCTTCACTATCAGCCAAAATTTCCTGAGCGGGGATGTAACGGGCCTTTTGAGCAATAGACATCACTATAGAAACAAAATAGACTCGCACCGCTGGTTGGGGTGTCCGGGATGAATGTTTCCCGGACTGAGAGAGACCCATTGAACCTGAACCGGATGATGCCGGCGTAGGAAACCGAACAATGACGATGACTAATGAGACGCCTGTCGCCCTTACCATTGCCGGATCAGACAGTGGTGGTGGTGCCGGTATACAGGCAGACCTGAAAGCCTTTTCAGCACTGGGCGCTTATGGCTGCAGTGTCATTACCGCTCTGACTGCCCAGAATACTCAGGGCGTTCAGGGTATCCTTGACGTTGAACCCGCCTTTGTCCGTCAACAGCTGGATTCAGTATTCTCGGACCTCGCTATCAGGGCCGTAAAAGTGGGCATGTTGAGCCAGCCAGATGTTATCACGACGGTAGCGGATACTCTGACTCACTTCGGTCCGGCTTATCTTGTGGTTGACCCTGTAATGGTGGCTACCAGCGGTGATGTTCTGCTACAACAGGCCGCTATTGAGACCCTCAGGCAATCACTGATTCCCAAAGCCAGCCTGATCACACCCAACCTGCATGAAGCTGCGGTGCTGCTTGATCGTCCATTGCCCAAAAATCCCGACCAGATGATCGATATGATTGAGCCTCTTCTGGCGCTGGGCTCTGAAGCGGTCCTTCTGAAAGGTGGTCACCTGAGTGGCGACAATAGTGATAATAAGGCCGTCGATTTTTATCACGACGGTACGTCTCTGCACCGACTGGAATCCAACTGGATAAACACCAGTAACACTCACGGTACAGGCTGTACATTGTCCTCAGCCATTACCGCATTACTGGCTCGTGGTTACACCATGAGAGAAGCCATCCCAGAGGCTAAAAAATACATTGCGCAAGCCATTGCCCACGCCGATCAGCTGAACATAGGCCAAGGCAACGGACCTGTACACCACTTCTACAAAATCTGGTGATCTGGTCTGAATGTTTGATGTCGCAGTAAGAGATGCTGCTTTGCCTGTCTGGCATCAAAAAAGTAAATCAGATTTCATCGTGATACGGTAGTTGCTTTATCTGTTCCAGTGACTGCACTGGAACTCTTACAGCGTTGTTTCTGTCAAATACCTTACTTTCTGGATTGTATTCTTCGTAGATAAATTCCTTATCATCAGCTTTTAGAATTCTGGTAGTAGCTAAAAAACCATCAGGCGGGCAAATACATTCGTTTGGGCGTGGTTTAATATTATCTGGATCAGCGTCTTTGCAGCCATAGTCTAAGATCAACTTTTCCTCTGAGTCTCTCGGGAAAAACCATACACCAGAAATACCTATTACTTTATGACTAAGTCCCGGAATGTCCATAACTACATCATATCTGCCGTATAATACGTCCCGACTACAGTATTCTCTGAAACCTCTAATTCGAAACTTTGTCGGGTTTGTAGTGCGACGAGGTGGGTGGTAAGTTATATATTTCTTAACAGGTGAATTATCTCTGACAAGCCAAGTGCCTATTATCTGTTTTTCTACTTCATCAGCGTGCAAACAAGTAAAAGACAGAAGTATTACTATACAAGCTGCATATTTAAGTTTCATTGTCAGTTCCCCGGTATCGAAAAACATATAGATCAATGAAATATATATTAAGTCCCAGAGATGCCTGACAAAAAATACCAGAGGACAGCACTGTCTCACTGCCTCTGATCCTGGCAATAGACGGAATTAAACACCTGCCCCGTCAGGCAAAACTAACTGGTCAGGTATTTAATATTCTGGCTGAAGATCCTTGTCCAAAACTCTGAGCAGACCGGTTAGTGATCGAATTTCATAATCAGGTCTGCGATCGCCACTGAATGCCTTATCAGCAGGATTAAACCAGACGGTACCAATTCCCAATGCTCCGGCACCTGCCACATCGGCTTTCAGGCAGTCTCCTACATGAAGGGTCTCGTCCGGAGTAACTCCGGCACGTTCCATGGCTTTCAAAAATAGAGTCGGTTCCGGTTTCAGACTGTTGTAATCTTCTGCCTTGAGAGCAAAATCAAAAAACTCACTGACCGATAATTTCTCTACATCGACATTACCATTAGTGACCGCAGCCAGAGTGTAGTCTGCTGACAGGTGAGAGAGAACCGGCTGAACTTCCGGAAAACATTTCACATCATGACGCCACTCCATAAACTCCCGCATCAGGTCACCGGCAATTTCTTCAGCTCTTGATTCAGGACAATCACAGTTTTGCAGAACCTTCTGCAGAGAAAACCGGCGCAGTTCCGTAATCTGATATCTGAGCTCCGGACGATCTTCCAACAGTTTGACCCGATACTCGAACACTTCTTTGGGTGTCATTCTCTCGTGGGTTTCTGGCCAGTATTCACAGAGTTTTTTCCAGGCTTTCTGTTCTGCCCGAATCAGCACTGGCATGTTTTCCCAGAGTGTGTCATCCAGATCGAAAGTGATCAGCTTTATCATTGTTTTTTCCTTTTGGGCTCTTTGTTAGCTGAAGGCTCTTTGTTAGCTGAAGGCTCTTGATCTTCGGTCAGTCTTTCCTCTTTGTGAGACTTTTCATAAACAGAGGACTCCTTACTGACTCTCTGTGCTCTCGGATGAGCCTTATCATATACGTCGGCCAGATGCTGAAAATCAAGATGGGTATATATCTGGGTGGTGGCGATATCACTGTGCCCCAGCAGCTCCTGAACTGCCCTCAGATCGCCACTGGACTCCAGCAGATGACTGGCAAAAGAGTGTCTCAAAAGGTGAGGATGCATTCGTCCTGAGAGTCCGGCTTCTCTGGAAAGCTGGCTCACACGGTTTTGCACCTGACGGGCACTGATACGATGTCCCTGTTTTGAGAGAAACAGCGCCTCGCTGTCTTTTTCAGGAAAAATAACTCTGACGGACAGCCATTTTTTTATGGCTTCACGAGCCTTTCGACCCACTGGCAACAATCGTTCTTTTCTGCCCTTGCCCAGAACTGTCACCTGCCTGAACTCATCCTGAAAACTGTTGAGATCCAATCCAACCAATTCCGCCAGGCGCAGTCCTGAGGAGTAGAAGAGTTCAAGGATAGCCAGATCCCTGATCACTAATGGATCATCATCATTCCGATCAAGAAGCGCAGTGAGTTGATCGGCATCCATGGTGACAGGCAGCTTCCTGCCCACCTTGGGTGCGGTGACCCTCTGGGCAGGGTTATCTTTAACCTTTTCCTCACGGTTAAGATAACGATAAAAGCTACGAACGGATGAAAGCAGACGATGCAGACTCTTCTGCCCAAGACCCTTGCCATGTAATTCTGCCAGCCATGTCCGCAGCTGACGCTCTTCCAGCTTTTGCCAGTGAGTAATGCCAAGCGTCTCAGCCTGTCTGAGTAATTTGCCCAGATCTCTTTGATACGCCGAGCAGGTGTGAATAGAGCTGTTTTTTTCAAACTTGAGATAATTGAGAAAAGCATCAATATCCTGTTGCAGGAAGGGCATGACATAACCTTTGGTAACGGCTTCTGTTCATCATTCACTAACGCCTGTCGCCATGCAATATCGAAAACGATAGTTCTTTTGAAATTCCACAGGGTTTCACTAACCTTTTATCTTCAATTCGCGCAAGACCCAAACCCTCGATCTCTGCAGTGGGAAAAGCGAAGATTTCAGTAATCACCTGAGTTTTCTGGCTTCGGGGAGTGGGCCAACACTTAACCTGAACTTGGCCATGGCAGTGGTTGGAACTAATTATTGGATAAATAGTCCAAGTTATATCTGATTCGGTTTGACTCAATCAGGTTGGTACTGCAAGGACAATTTTGAGCGTGATGTCAGTCATCCACAACGGATGCAAAACACAGCATATGCGCACCGTGCGAGGGAAGTAAAATGGATTTTTATCAGTTAAATGGTTTGACTCAACAGCTGCATACATTGGACATGGAGCCACCCACCGGCTTTTCAGCAGATGACTCGGTTCAGTACCTTGGCTGGCAGGTAAAGCGACAAGCCGACATCACCGCACCATCAGAGAAAACCTACAATACTGCTGGCAGTAAGCAGTTATTTGAACGGCAGGTTAATCTTCAACCCGATCCTGAGACGCAACGCTCTGATTCAAAAGCGGAAGCTATACAGATAACCGCCAGGAATCTGGTGGATCAATTTCAATTTGAAGCAATTGAAAAGTCACCCACCAATGAGGTGCTATGTGCCGTTTTTCTAGAGTGCCTGAAACTTGATGTTGTGGGTACGGTAAAAAGGTTATCCAGAACAAATTCTCTAAGTTGGGCTGAAAAACTCGAGATTATGTTGGCTGCTGAAGAAGCGTATAAAGGTCCACTTTTAGAGTGCAATTGGATAGTTTTGAGTATTCCTTTATCCATCGGATTTGAGAAGGCAAAGAACCTGTTTCAGCGTCTACCTGATATGCCTTCTCTGCCAGAGGTGGACAATGTCATTAATGAGCAGTTGACAGCATTAAGCCCTGATAAAATGTTCAGGGACAGACTTTTGGAGGTCAGACAAACCCTTAAATCGGAAAACAACGAACTTTCCGGACAGCTGTTGAGTGAAGTTGACAATATTGGAAAAAAATTTATCACAAGAGTTGGATGGAACGGCCGTTTATCAGACGTTGATGATTATATCGATTCTCAAATCTATGCAAGAAGATTGCTGTATCTCTATGCAGCATGTTCCGGTTTTTCAAAGCAGGCTGATATTGCTGAGTTAATGTCGTACATTAGATCTGTTCTTTATATCATCGAGCCAAATAACGAAGTTCCAGATAACATCTGGCATATAGCTAAAGAGCTGGCCTACTTGTCGAAACAACCCGCCTCCATCGATTATTGCCGTTATATTGGTGCCGTGGCCAATGTATTGAAAGCACCTGCACCTGTTGCTTTACAGTTTGCAAAGCTCAGACAACTCAGTGATCTCAAAGGGTTTGCTTTACTTGAAAGCAAACCGCTGGACAAGTACCTAACCGTACTCAGAGCAAACATTAATAAGATGGCCCCGGAATATTCGCAGGTATTGCTCGATGCAGTTGACGGCCTGGAAAACGAATGTGCTCGTATATCACTACCTGAAGGCAAGCCCGATATTAAAGCGAAAGTGCATCGACTTTTGATGATTATTGCCGCTTGTAAATCTTCCGAAAAAATAATGGATGCTTCAGTGTTGAATTATTTTGTCAGGGCCATCATGAAACATAGCAATAAAAAAAATATTCCCTATCTGATCAGTGGCTTGGCCCGCCTGGTTCAGAGTACCCCGAAAATACAGAAAATACTGGGTGAGCCCGAAATCAAGGGCGGAGATCATTTGCGACTGGCCCCGCTGCAATGGCTGGCATTTGTACCCGATACCATCTCGGAAGATGACATTCAGGAACTCTGCGCATCTTTGCAAGCTTCCGGCGCTAGCAGGCGACAAATGAAAGATGGCAAGGTTTTCCATCATTGGCTGGCTACTCTTGAGCAAGCATTGGCCAGCAAGGTTATGAATAAGGCCATGGTAATGCCAATCCTGAAACAGCTCACACAAAGTCTGACTTATGAAAAACTGGTTTGGCTTTACATGATATTCAACATGGGAGAGAGGTTTAATACATTTCTGGACAGCATGGGCTTTAGCTGTCAGAAGGAAGGATTACCCATGTTGATCGCTGAAAAAGGGATGGACGCTTTGGTGGGAGCCAATAAAGGGTTCTCGCAGTGGCTAATGAAACAACGACATTACCATCTCCTGCCTCTATACATGGCAACCATGATAGAAGAGGGGAATAGAGAAATTACAGACCTTGTCTACGAGTTTATAGAGACCAGTACTAACAATACTTTTATCAGGAGCAGGCAATCACCGCAGAACAATCCACACTTGCAGGCCGTTTACAAGGACTTCCCCCAATTCAAAGCAGGTTGGCGGGCGAACTTCAGTGACTTCAGTGAGAAAACCCGAAACAAGCTGTTGTCCCGGGAAGAAACTCTGGAGCTGACAGAAGACCCCTGGGATCTTTTTATCAGTGGACTTGAAGTTAAAACCTGTCTATCACCGGATGGCCTGAAGAGTTATAGATCTGGATTGATGAGCTATGTGATGGATGGACGCAATGCCATGATTGTCAAAAAGAACCAAAAAGGAAATATTCTCAGCAGAAGCGTTATTCGCATGGTGTTTGATCAGGATGATCGCCCCGCGTTATTTCTTGAGAAGGGCTATCCCGATGGGAATAATTTGTTGTTCTCCTCTGCCGGAGAAGGCGAATCAGGAAGACGTTGAAACAGGTTCTTTGC
>NZ_JAHHPN010000985.1:0-2139 GCF_024606325.1 Endozoicomonas sp. ONNA1 | reverse complement strand
AGATTGCCTCCACATCTGAGGAATGGCAGGAGGTGTTGAGGTGTGACTAAGAGATAGTTGGAGTCGGCGTATGCTGTGGTGAAGCATCCGTTATGGCTACCTTACGTCATATTGTACATTGGTAATCGTAAATTCCTGTCTCTCCTTTGTAACCATGAACGCGTCAAAATAATCGAAAGGTGCCCTTCCTTGCAGAATTTTCACTGCTTCACCTGTTTCACCTTTTTTAGGATCTGCGCGGTGATAGAGAGGTAGCTCCATCTCGTCAGCAATTTCCCGTGCGGCATCAATGAACAATAAATCACTCTTATCGGGGTAGGCCTTCTCAAGAAATAACGCAGGGCGATCATCCTGATCCAACACCATACGGATAACACTTCTGCTGAGGATATCTCCTTTGGCGTTCTTTCTAACAATCATTGCATTGCGTCCATCCATCACGTAGCTCATCAGTCCTCTGCTGTAATCCTGAGCGCCGTCCGGTGTTAAACAAGTGCGAACTTCAAGCCCACTGATAAAAAGATCCCAGGGATCTTCCGTCAGCTTCAGGGTTTCTCCCGGGGACAACAGCTTGCTTCGGGTTTCTTCGCTGAAGTCACTGAAGTTCGCCCCCCAACCTGCTTTGAATTGGGGATATATCCGGTAAACGGCCTTCAAGTGTGGATTGGTCAGCGGTGACTGCCTGCTCTCAATAAAAGTATTGCTGGCACTGGTCTCTGTAAACTGAAGGATAAGGTCTGTAAGTTCTGTATTTCCGTATTCTTCCATTGATGCCATGTAAAAAGGCAGGAGATAGTGGTGTCGTTGTCTCCATAGCCATTGTGAGACCTCCTTACTTTTTCCCACTAAAGCGTCAGCCCCTTTTTCGGCAATCAACAATGGCAATCCTTCTTTCTGACAGCTTAAGCCCATGCTGTCCAGAAATTGATTAAACCTGTCTCCCATGTTGAGTATCATGTAGAGCAAACCCAGTTTTTCACAAGTCAGGCTCTGGGTAAGCTTTTTCAGGGTCTGCATTACCATTGCTTTATTCATATCATTGCTGGCCAATGCCCGCTCAAGAGTGACCAGCCACTGGTGGAAAACCTTGCCATCTTTCATCCGTCGCCTGCTAGCGCTAGAAGCTTGCAGACATTTACAGAGTTCCTCAATGTCATCTTCTGAGATGACATCGGGTACAAATGCCAACCATTGCAGCGGGGCCAATCGCAAATGATCTCCGCCCTTGATTCCGGACTCACCCAGTATTTGCTGTATTTTCGGAGTACTCTGAATCAGGCGGGCGAGCCCACTGATCAGATAGGGAATATTTTTTTTATTGCCATGTTTCATGATGGCCCTGACAAAATGATCCAATACTGAAGTATCCATTATTTCTTTGGATGATTTGCAAGCGGCAATGATCATCAAAAGTCGATGCACTTTCACTTTGATAACGGGCACATCCTCAGGTAGTGGCGTAGCAGCATACTTGCTCTCCAGGTTGTCAACTGCAGTGAGCAATACCTGTGAATATTCCGGGGTTATTTTACCAATGTTTGCTCTGAGTGCGGTTAGATAACGGGCCAGCGGTTTGCCTTCAAGTAAAACAAACCCATTGATATCACTGAGTTGTTTGAGCTCTTCAAACTGCAAGGCAACAGGAGCAGGAGCTTTCAATATATTTGCCACGGCATCAATATAACGGCAATAATCGATGGAACCTTGTTGTTTTGCCAAATAGGCCAGCTCTTTAGCAATATGCCAGATGTTATCTGAATTAGTGTTATACAGAACCGATCTAATGTACGACATTAACTCAGCAATATCAGCTTTCTCTGAAAAACCGGAACAGGCTGCATAGAGATACAACAATCTTCTTGTACAGCATTTGAAATCTTCATCAACAAAAATGTTTGGTAAATAGCCATCCACGTCAACTCTTGGAATAAATTTTTTTTCGATATTGTCAACTTCACTCAACAGCTGTCTGGCAAATTCGTTATTTTCCGATTCGAGGGTTTGCCTGATCTGCAAAAGTCCGTCCTTGACCAGTTTATCATCCTCCAGAGGGTTTAATGCTGTCAGCTTTTCATTGATTACACTGTTCTCCTCTGCCGGAGAAGGCGAATCAGGAAGACGTTGAAACAGGTTCTTTGC
>NZ_JAHHPN010000984.1:0-6773 GCF_024606325.1 Endozoicomonas sp. ONNA1 | reverse complement strand
CTCAATTTCTTGCAATCCTCGCTACGGACGCTTAAGTCCGACAGGCTGCTAGCCTTTCACGCCACCTGAAGTCAGACCACCGACAATCCAGCGCTGGCACAACAGGAAAATAATAGAGATGGGCAGACCCGACAGAACGGCTGCCGCAGCAAAATCACCCCAGAGATAATTTTGTGGATTCAGGTATTGTCTGGAGCCAACCGCCAGCGTCAGGTTATCCATACTCTGCAAAAGCACTGAAGCTACCGGGTATTCAGCAATACTGGTAATAAAGGCCAGGATGAATACCACCGCCAGAATGGGCGTTGAAAGTGGCAGTAACACAAAACGAAACGCCTGCCAGGGCGTTGCTCCGTCGATCGCTGCTGCCTCTTCAAGGGATGAATCTATCGTTTCGAAGTAGCCCTTGATCAACCAGATGTGCAGAGCCAGTCCACCCAGATAAGCGACAGTCACCGAACCCAGAGTGTCCAGTCCTAACCAGGGAACATAGTTGCCTATCTGTTCAAACAGTGAGTATATGGCGACCAGTGCCAGTACGGCTGGAAACATCTGCAAAATCATCATGGCGGTCAGCATGGACTCCTTGAACCGGAATCTCAGTCTGGCGAATGCGTAGGCTCCCGTGGTTGAGAGCAGCAGAATCAACACGGTGGAAATAAACGCCACTTTGACAGAATTCCATAACCAGAGAAGGACCGGAAAGGGAGGCTGGGTGATGGAGCCATCGGCATTCTCCCAGGGAATACCAAAAGCCAGATACCAGTGCTCCAGACTGGGGTTGCGGGGTATCAGGTCTCCGGTGGCGAAATTACCGGAACGGAAAGACACCGAAATGATCATCAGGAAGGGAAACATGATCAGACAGAGAAACAGAATCATAAAAATTCTTGCGAACCACACCCGGTATTTCAGGTTTCTAGGCTGTACCATAATAGTCGTTCACTCCATTACCCGTTTGGTCGCTTTCAGGTTCACCCAGGCTATGACACCCACCATGATGAAGATGAAGGTGGCTATAGCGGAGGCCAGGCCGTAATCCTGACCGTACTGACCAAATGCAATGCGGAAGGTATAGCTCACCAGAATGTCGGTGGCACCGGCTGGTGTGCTGGCACCAATGATATTGGGAGCACCATCAGTCAGCAGTGCAATCAGAACCAGATTGTTGAAGTTGAATGCAAAGCTGGCGATCAACATCGGCGTTAGTGGCTTTATGATCATCGGGAAAGTGATGCTGAAGAAGTTCTGTATTGGGGAGGCGCCGTCTATGGCTGAAGCTTCGTAAAGAGTATCCGGAATAGACTTTAACAGGCCAATGGCGAGAATCATCATGTAGGGATAACCCAGCCAGGTATTAACGATCAGGACCATGGTTTTAGCCAGATACTCATTGCTGAACCATTCCGGTTGGATACCCAATAGCAGGTTCAGCAACATATTAATTTCACCAAAATTCTGATTAAACAGGCCTCTGAAAATTAAAATAGAAATAAAGGCCGGGACGGCATAAGGGAGTATTAACAGCAATCGGTAAACGCCATTGCCCTTGAGGGGTTCCCATTGCACCAGACAGGCCATGAGCAAACCTACAGTCATGGTAAAGAGTACCGAGAGAGCAGCAAATACCAGAGTCCAGATGAAAATTTGTAAAAAAGGGCCCTGGATACCAGGATCTTTGAGAACCCGAACGAAATTATCCCAGCCGTTATAGACGACAAAGCCTGGTCCTACTTGCTCACCTGCGGAATCAGGCTGTCCTTCAGGCACTTCGATATAGTAGCCCGTTGTATGATCAGGCTTTAGCAGGTTGCCATTGCGGGTATCTTGCAGAATATCATTACCCATGTCCCGGTAGATTTTTGACATGGGACCAAACTTTCTCAGGCTGGTCATTGTCAGCTCGGTGTTGTCAGGCAGTTCTACGGCTAGTTTTTTGAGAATATTCCGAAGCCTGATAGTATCCCTGAGTGGTAATTTATTACCTTCAGGAAGGTCCGGTGAAAAGTCAGCTTTCAGTGGCGTTGGAATGACCGTTTCGTTGAACGGCTGGCTTACGAGGTGCTTGTCTGTCTCCTTGTTGCTGATGAAAAGAATTCGATAATTGGCTCCTTGCTGATAGATCTTGAAATGATAGGACTCACCTTCTGCTCTGTAGGTTTTGCCCAGATGTTGGGTTTTGACGCGCTCCAAAGATAAGAGATGGCTGGAGCTGTAATTTGTGAATGCGACATATACCGTATAAATAAGGGGGAAAACTATAAATACCGATACCCCCAGAAGAGCAGGGAAAACATACCGGTAGTTGTAGCCCTTATGGCTGATGAATACCCAGGTACCGACACAGGCAATTAAAAGAATAATCAGAGCAAAGGCAATTTCTCCCCGGGCGTACATTAAGGTCACGCCATAGAGCAGTATCAGGTCAATCAGGGCAACTACTCCCCACACCAACCAGATCATTGGGCTCTGTGCTTTCTGATCAGCCTCCATAAAGTTGCCTCCCGGGGCAGATTTAACTCACATATTCTGATGTCGAGAGCGTGACACTGTAGGAATCACTCAAGAAATTACACGTCGTATTTCATAGCATTGATGTAACTGGAAGGCGGCTGACTGCTAAACGGGCTAACGAAAATATGGTACACCGGCCTGTCAGAGTCAGCCTGTCGGGAACCTGTCAGAGTCAGTCTCCTAGACTGACAGCCTAGTCGACAATCTGCTTGGCTGCTTCATTAAGCGCGCTCTTGTAATCCTGTCTGCCGGAGGTGATGTTCATCAGTGCAGACTCCATAGCCGACCAGAATTTTCCCATTTCCGGTACATTGGGCATGAGCAAACCATTGATGGCATTATCGTAAGTAACCTTGATGCGAGGATCTTTTTCCAATTCTTTCATGTAGCTTTTGTTGACCACAGCACCTAGCGGAACATCACTGTTCATAGTACGAAGACCGTCGTCTGTTAGCAGGTAATTTTCAAGAAACTCTCTGGACAGGGCTTTGTTGGGACTGGCACTGTTCAGAGTGGCCCCCCAGACGCCGACAAATGCCTTTGAACGCTGGCCATTGATGCCAGGCAAAGCTGCCACACCATAATTCAGATTTTTGCCGTCGATTTTGGTCTTGTCGAGGTTTGACCAGGCCCAGGGGCCCGTAATCATCATGGCTGCCTGACCCTTGTTGAAGCTGGATTCCATGACTCCATAATCAACACCTCTGGGCATAACGCCTTTATCAATCAGCTCGGTCAGCATTTTTGCACCGGCCATGGCGCCGGCATTATTGACTCCGGTGTCTTTGACATCATAACCTGTTGGTGTTTTCTTGAAGACATAACCGCCATCTGCAGCGAGCATGGGCATAGTGAAGTAAGGCTGGATCTGATCCCACATAATGGTGGTGACTTTACCTTCTTTGCTTTTAGCCAACTTGTCCTTGAGGGGAAACATTTCTTCAAATGAGCTGGGAGGGTCTGGTAACAGATCTTTGTTGTAGATCAGGCTGATGGCTTCCATAGAGACAGGATAACCATAGATTTTGCCGTTGACTGTCATGGCTTCCCAGCCCAGATCGTCAATTTTGCTTTTGAAATCCGGGGCCGGGTTTACAGAAGACAGGAGGCCACTCTGGGCCCATTCACCGTATCGGTCATGGGCCCAGAACAGAATGTCCGGTCCACCACCTGACGCTGCCGCCTGTTGAAAACGATCGGTAATATTTTCCGGAATCTCAACCTTTACTTTGATTCCAGTGTCTTTCTCAAACCCTTTGCCTACTTCCCGGATACCGTTGTAGGCCTTGTCACCGCCTACCCAGATCACCAATTCATCATCCTGAAAGGAATAGGCCTGAAACGGGCCGAGGACTGCCCCCAGAGTGATAGCAGCTGCAGCTACGGTTTTGCAAAGCGGAGTTCTCAGTAATTTGATCATCAGTCAACGGCTCCCGATCAATTTCGCTGTTCAGAAAAAAGCGCAGGGGCCTTCGCAGTGATAAACCACAAGCGCCTTCTGTAAGACAAGCTTCACACGCAACCGGAAGTGACCCTCTCCGGTCAGCCTCCTGATAGTTCCATTACATGACTTGAATGATCGGTTGAGAATGAAGGTTCGTTTTTTCAGACAGAATCAGAGGATTGCTGTCCGAGATGAAAGAAAACTTATTCAATAATAGCGGCAGAATTGAAGGGCAGTGATGATGTAGAGAATAATTTTTTTCAAGGCATTGTTTTTTACATAATTTTCTAAAAAAGCAAGTTCATATTATTTTTTTTAATCACCGGAAAGAGTGAGGAGCATAGTCTTTTTAGCGCAGAGAGGGACAGCCCGGAGTCCGACAGGACTCCCGGTGCGTTCTATCCTGCTGCTCAATGTTTTACTTGAGCACTTCATGGTGGCAGCGCCAACCTTAATTCTGAAAAGGTTTTACAGCAGCGAATGTGGGGTGATCACTTTTTTGACTGCTTCTTGCTCCGGGGACTGTCGCAAAACCTCATCAAATTGCTTTCGGGCTTCGCGACAGTCTCAGGTGCATGGGAAGGAGACAAATCATGCTTGACGTTTAAGGCGCTCTTTTACTCTAGCAAGTAAACTATCCAGATCTTCTGTAGATTCAGGAGGTTCAGAAGATTCAGGATCTTCTGAATCAACTTTTATTGTAATGATGCCTGTTGGAAATATGTCATCAGCAGCCTTGTCTTGTGCAAGAAATCCTTCTAATTCATGTTCTGAAAGCAGTGACAGTAACCATTCTACAGATTCTATTTCACTACCTCCGGACCACGGATCGTGAACGACTAATTTATCCCCAATAATGCCTATTAACAGGGCATAATGACCATAGAAGTTATTTTCTCTATATGAAAGAAGAATAGGTGCCTCAGAAATCAGTTCAGTTAAAGATTTAACTAATTCTTCTTTCGGTACAGATGAATCAGGGAATTGCAATTCAGATAATTTGAAACTTGAATGATCAGCCTCTTCGTATACTTTTTTTAATGACAATCCTTTAAATATTCCTCTTGGGTTGGTAGAAAGTGATTCAACTTTTTTTGAGTTTGTCGTGGTAGCACGTAATGGGTTATCGCCATAAAATCTTCTGAGCATTTCTACACAGGCATCACCACAGAGGTTAAAATGCCCTTGATGAATGTAGTTAACAGCATGAATATGGCTTGCGGCTTCTACAGTCCTACCTTTAAATTTTTTCTGTTCAGCTTCTAACTTTTTTGTGTCATTGGTAGCATTAAAATGCCAAATTGCTCTGAATGGGCCTCTTAGTTTCATATTTTATCCATTTTTTATTTATCAATTATCAGACTCAGATGCTGACCCACTATTTTGGCATTTCTTTTTCTGGCTTCTTCTTTTCAGTTTTATCATCCGTTGACAGGAATGAGGGAGGTATATCTCTTTTGCTTCCAATCCTTGGCATGGCGAATTCCTATTCACAGGTTCTCTCTATTAATAGTTGTATAGCAAAAACCTTATTACGGGACAATGATGTGAGGCAGTTTAGGGAATACTGAAAACTTATTATTTACAGGCTTCCGTATGATTGAATCTCGCTGTATTTGGAGTCACTGTCTGTACAAAATTCCATTAGGGTACCACTCTCTCTAACTTTATTTTCATAGCGAGATCAAAGGATTGTTCATGCCCACCCCGCTGGAGCATCCTCCTGAGCATCAGGCTTCACTATCTTCTTCGGTACCAGCATTTCCCTCTCTACCAGGAGGTCATTGTCGCTGAAAAAAAAGTGGTGTCGCATCTCGCTGACCACGGCAATCCCCCGCTGTTTCAGGACTTTTTGGGCTGCCTCCGAAGCCAGCGTGGTTTGCGTAAGGGTGCCCGGATTCATCCGAATACCTTGGCTTTTCAGCCGTTGCACCTCTTTCTCCAATGCCTGTTGTGTTGCCGGGTTCAGCAGCGACGGGTCATGTCTGTATTGCATCTTTTCCAGCAGCGTCATTTTGGCTGGAATGGCCACCTGCTGAAGATCATACCAGCTGTTATGAATACCACGAGTGATCCCTTTTTTCTGATCAGCTTTGCAGGCTTTGTGGCTGGGGTCTGAACAGACTACAATTCCGGCCTGCTGAGCCATTTTGCGCCGGACATTGTCATCAATAAACTGGTTCATTCTCTGCACTGGCTCAGTGGTCCATTCAAAGTTTTCAGAGATCTTTGCGCCATTGGCAGCAAGACCGTAGACCTGGGTGTAGTTTTTTTTGCGCCAATCTTGAAGTTGCCCGGTGACCTGCGCCAGATCAGCCGCACCGTGCATGGCGGCTTCCAGATGACGTTGGAATTCACCCTTGTCGTCAGGTTCGGAGGTGAAGTCTCTGCTCAGCTGCGATGGTAAGTCAAGACGTGCAGCGTCAAAACCTGAAGATTGAGTCACCATGAATCCGGGAAAATCAGGCTTAACCCCAAAAACCCGGATAATGTCCATTCGATCCGCAAAGCGTAATATGCGCAGATACCAGCGCACAGGCTCAGGCAGGCTCTGCTCATCTTTATGATTGACATCATTTTCCTTGCTGACCATGGCCAGTGCTACATCATCCAGCAGCGGTTCAGGGTAGTGTCCGGCCAGGTCTCGTTTGAAGTAATAAGCTGACTTTGATTCTTCCTCTGTTTTGGCGACATCTTCGGCAGCCGCGTCATGGTAGATAATCGCCAGAGATAAGAGTTCTTTTTCGTCCGGGCTTAAGAAGCATTGCTGAAATTTCTCCAGCAATTCCATATACCAGTGACCATTATTTCTGGC
>NZ_JAHHPN010000983.1:0-12557 GCF_024606325.1 Endozoicomonas sp. ONNA1 | reverse complement strand
CTCTGACGGGCAAAGGGTCAAGGCTGGATTTCGACCAGCACCGGGAGGACAGTCGCAAGCGGCTGGAAGTCCGATTTCATGAGGTTCGACCTGAACAACTCAACTTGTATCAAGAACAAAAAACCAGCTCTATCCGCCACTCAAAACCATAGATTGATTTATAAATATCATGAAATGGTATATATTTACCATATGTTGGTAAAATAATATATTACATCATGTTCATTTTGAAAGGCATTTTGCGAGCGGAAAGTCAGGAAAAAATCCTTATATATCTAATGCTTCGCAGCTCCGGTTATGGCAAGGCCATTGCCGAATTTTACGAAATCTCCTCAAACTCCGTGCAAAAACAGCTTGCCCGGCTTGAAGAAGATGGCGTTTTGGTGAGCCACCTGATTGGCAGGCTCAGAGAATATCAGCTTAACCCCCGATACCCTTTCCTGTCGCCATTGAAAGAACTGCTTAAGTCGGCCCTGTCGGCCTATCCGGACTCCATGATCCAGAACCTCACCATGACCAGAACCCGCCCCAGAGCAGCAGGCAAACCGACTATTGCTATCCAACCAAGGGATCATTAATTTCAGAATTAAATCATGACAAATTTTAGTAGCACGCCCATTGTTGAACTGGCAGCCATTGTCGCCAATCATCTTAAGCAGCATGGCATTCGGGTGGTTTTGGTGGGTGGTTTAGCCGTTGAAATTTACAGTGAAAACCTATACCTGACCAAAGATATTGATATGGTTAACACCAGCTACGACTCCTCAGAATCGCTGAAAACCGCAATGGCTGAATTAGGTTTTTTTTAAACAAGGCCGCGTGTTTGTCAATGATTCAACGCAGATCTGTGTTGAGTTTCCTTCTGCACCTCTCGCTATTGGAAACCAGATTATTCAAGAAACCACTGTCGCTCATTCAGAACAAGGCGACATACCCATTTTGCTTGCCTCCGATGTAATTAAAGATCGACTTCTGGCTTATTTTCACCCTCTCTGGTGCAGGCACTGGCCATTATGATTAACTATGAAATTATTCCGGATGAACTCAAAGTTTTCTGTGACGCAGAAGGTGAGCCGGATCAATATGAAGTTATTGTACAGCTTCATAAAACTGCCAAAAAGCAACAATTAAGCTCCATTTTGGAACTGGAATCTCTATTCCTGAAGCACCTGTAGCACAAGACCTCTCCCAATCCTAACAGGAAGAACCATTTACTGGCTGGGCTTTTATTTTGTGAAAGCCAGAACCTTGCCCAACCCCTATGTTCGGGTCTTTTACCCTTCCCGAAAATGACTATTCAAGACTATCTGCGACGATTGAAGCAATGGCATCAGCAGCTCTGTTTGGACAGACTGATGTTGCTGGTACTGGTGCTGACGAATGCACTACTGCTTTTCCAATGCCTGAGTCGCAAACCGGCTGTTGAGTTGAGCTTGCCGTTTATTGATGGACAGGTTGGAATTCAGTCTGGTGGAGCATCACGGGTCTATCACAGAACCCTGACACCGAGAAATTTATCACCGACAAACTGCCGCCGGTTCGTTGCCGCTACTTTTGGTGAATCTCATTATTCGTAGTGCATCAGAGAATAGCCAAGAGTTTCCGGGACGTTGCTTGATTTACTATTCCTTCCATAGTTCAGTAATTGACACGATGTTGCCGAACACACCAAATCCTCCCAAAAAACTTTGGGTCAGTACAAAGCGGCTATTGGCGCTGAAGCTGGCTGAGAAGATTGGATTGGGGTGGCGGATAGTGAATTGTACTTTCCGTGACCCATTACCCGTCAGGAGCCTGATGTTCACGATACCATCAAAACCAGAGGTCATCACAAAGCGGCCATCGGCACTGAAGGTGGCTGAAGAGACCTGATCAGTATGATGGATAGTGAGTCCTTCTTCCCATGATCCATCATTCTTGTGGTTATGGATTTTTGCCGTTCCATCATAACTGCCGGTTACTGCATGTTGGCTATCGGGACTGAAGGTGGCTAAGAAGACCCAATGATTGTGGTGAATAGTGATTTCTTCTTCCCATAAGACATCGGTCTTTTCGCCGTAGATTTTTGCCTGTTTGTCGAAACTGGCGGTCACCACATGGCGGCTATCGGGACTGAAGGTGGCTGTCTCAATGAAATCACTGTGGGAAATGACGGCTTTTACTAACCATGATCCGTCGGCCCGTTTGCCAATGATTTTAACCAGGTTATCCTTGCCGACAGTCAACACATGTCGGCTATCCGGGCTGAAGGCGGCTGATATGACCGAACTATCGGTGCTAATATGGCTAATGGTGAATTCTTCTTCCCATGATTCATCGTCTTTCCAGCCAATGATTTTTGCCGTACCATCGTCACTGGCGATCACCACATAGCAGTTATCGGGGCTAAAGATGGCTGAGTTGACATAGTCCTTATGGATAACGATGATTTTTACTTGCCATGACACATCGGCTGATTTGCCCGTGATTTTTACCACATTATCTTCGCCGACAGTCACCACATGGCTACCATCATCACTGAAGCTGGCTAAATCGATAGGACCATCATGGCTGATGGTCCCTTCTTCTTCCCATGATCCAACCTCCTTCTGAACATGGATGTTTGCTGTACCATCTTTGCTGGCGGTCAACACACGGCTATTATCGGCGCTGAAGGTGGCTGAATTAATGGGCCCACGGTGGCGGATAGTGATTTCTTCTTGCCATGAACCATCCTCCTTCCGAACATAGATTTTTGCTGTTCCATCGTCACTGACGGTCAATACATGACTACTATCGGCGCTGAAGCTGGCTAATTTGACCGGACCATCGTCGCGGATAGTGAACTCTTCCTTCCAGGGTCCATCGGACTGATAAACATAGATTTTCGCAGTGCCGTCGTCACTGGCGGTCACCATACGGCGGCTATTGGCGCTGAAGATGGCTGAGATATGACCGTGATGGTGGATCTCGGCTTTTGTCACCAGATGAACGAGGCGTCCCAAGATTTTTACAAACTGTGAATCATCAGATGCCTGGCTGTTATGTCGGCAAAATTGGATAAAATGGTACAAGGTTTCATAACCTGTTTCTGCTTTATTCCATTCATTAACTGCTCTTTCTGCAATAGCTAAAGAATGACAACCGTCGTATTTTCTCAATAGTTGGTTAAAGTCGTTAAGTTTTTTACTCAAGGCGTTTAATTCTGTACGACATGTAGGACAATTTATAATTGAAGCATCCTGCTGCCTTTTGTTTAACCACTGTTTTAAACAGTCTACGTGATAAAGGTGATTGCAGGGCGTTTTCACTATATTTGACGTGCGTTCAAACTGCTCCTTACATACCGCGCACTCTGCATCAATAATGTGTGCAGGTTCTTCTTTATCCACATGCAGTGCATTATCGTCGAAAGCATTGATAGCGATGTAATCATCTATGGTTTCAGAGGCACTCATCAGGTGGCTGTCGTCAGACAAAATCATCAGGTAGTTGTTGTCAGTGGCTGCTAGCAGCTGCTCGATAAATCGGTTGTGTGTTGTGTGCTCATAGGAAGAACGCGGCAGTGCCAATATCGCCTCAAGAGGAGTAATAGTATTACCCCTGATGTTTGTGCCTTTTGTTTCCAGAACCTGCAAACGCTGAGGCATGTTCAGCTTATCCAGCATTTCCCTGAATTTAAAAGCGGCGTTGGGATCGTCGCTTTCAATGATGGCTAAAAGCTGGTTGGCAAGTAGCTCAAGGTCCTGAGTCGAAGCATTATTTTTACTCTGCTCTCCATTGTCGTCTTTTCTGTTATTGCCATCGCCGCTGCTAACATTACCTTCTCCCGGTGATTTGCTCTCTCGATTTTCAGGTGCTTCTCTCTTCTCCTGTTGTTGATGATGCTGGTTAGTTGCGTCATTTGATCCTGCATTGGGTCTGCTGCCAGAGGGTTGACCATCCTCATTACCTGCCTGTCGGCCATCACCATGATGGGTTTTCAAGACAGTACGCTCAAGAAGCAGTTTGAAACAGCCAAGTTGCCACTGAAGGCTTTCGCTGGCCGGGCAAGTCCTGGCGACACGCTGGAGGAGAGTGTCCCAGAAATCAACATCGGGCAGCTGTTCACTATCCAGAAAGTTGAGCCAGTCAAGGGGTATAGCCGCTTCACTGGCAGAGCCATCGACATTAACGCGGGTGATTTGCAAACGTGCCGGGGAGGGCTGTTGCTCAAACGAAACAGAATTCTTGCCTATGGACATCAGCCAGTTGATGACGGGTTGCAGAATAGTCAGGTCAATTTCGAACAATCCCGATGGCCTGCCGCCTCCACCTCCCCAGGGAGGAGGAGGCAAATAAAAAAAACCTCCTCTGGCGACACCGGGAAAATCGGCATTGCCAGCGGGCTGGCCACCTGTCACTGTCAGTGTCAGTGTGCTATTGCGTGTTTTCCCATCGTTGATTTCAATCCGAAACTTGCGCCCATCGGGATGATGACGGTCAATAAGGGTTGAGGAATAGCATATCGGCACAACTATCATAGCCAGCAGGGAAAAAAAAATACCAATCACGCCCTTCTTGTTTGTAAGAAAATGCCAGAACAATCCGTGTTGAATGTTTGTTTTGGAAAAATAAAGGAACGCCATGGGTGAATCACATTATTGGTAGAGCATCAGAGAATAGCCAAGATTTTCCGGGATGCTACTGGAGTTACTCTTCTTTCCATAGTTCAATGATTTTCGCAATGTTTTCGGTACCTCTATCAAGTGACACTAAACCGGTGGTCACCACAAAGCGGCTATTGGGACTAAAAGTGGCTGAGCTGATGTCATCACTATGGGAAATGATGGCTTTATCCACAATCAGGGCATCAGCACCGACGCTAACCGCCCCATGGAATTCACCGGTAACCTCAGTGAACAACAATTGGAAGAAACCGGAGACTTGTTTCCACCACAACTGCTTGGTGAGCTGCCCAATCTGGAATACGTTGCACGATTGGGCGGCGGACGTTTATTGAAAGGCAGAATCCCGATTCTTTGCTCGCCAAAATCCTGAACAATCGATTCCATCTCTGTTATGACAACTTCTCAAAAACAAACCAGCTCATTCGCAATCTGGTGTTTCGGGCTTGGCCTGATACTGCTCTGGTTGGCATTTTCACCACATACCCTGCCCTGTTTCTTATGCAGCCCCCTGACAACATCGTACTCATACGACAAGGCTCCATATCCTTGACCGCACTGACGGAACGGATTGCTGATGTTGCCTATCAACAAGACTGGATCAATAAAAGCGAGTACCAGAAAACCAGAATCACCAATGAAGTCTGGAGTGGCAGTTTGCTACCTGAAAATATAAACCTGTTCAATAAAGGTAAACTCAATGAACCACCATACCGTTAAAGAACTCTCACCTGCCGTCTTGAATACAGCACAAGCAGCAAAGTACATCGGCCTGTCAAAATCTGAATTGGATAGAGCAAGGATTTCAGGAGAACTTTGCGGGGAAGCTCCCCCAAAATTTTTCAGGGTGGGCAAAAAATTAGTCCGGTATCGGGTAGAGGATCTGGATAGCTGGCTGAACAATCAAAAAAGCTATGAAAGTCTGGCTCAGCAATACTCTGACAATGTGTAATGCATCCGACCTATTGACGACCCATCGCAAGGATAAAAAAGGCTCAAAACCTGGAGCCTTTACTATATCTGGCGCTCCCTGGAGGATTCGAACCTCCGACCTGCCCCTTAGGAGGGGGCCGCGCTATCCAGCTGTGCCAAGGGAGCATAGAAAAGCCAGCACGTAGATCGTTGCGGCTGGCTCGCTTTGCATTCTAACGAATGGATGGTGTTTTTCCAACAATTAAAGTCGTTCTGCAAACTGACTGGAGATAAATCCCTGTCGTTGAAATCAGTCAGCTGCTTTTTTCATTCAGATGGGCCCGGTGTCTCAGGGCTGATTCAAGTGTACTCTCGAAAGCAAGCAGTTTATCTGCCACTCTGGCACTGTCTACTCTCAGCTCACCTGCAAGGTAAGCTTTTCTCAGAGCCAGTAACCGTGCCTCATTGTGACAACTGTGTGTACTGCTTTGAGTCTCGGTTTCATTCTTTCGGCTGTCGTCCATGATTCCTCCTGATTGCCAAGCTCCTGATAGTCTCACAAGATATTTTCAGCTTCCAGTGCCAATACGTGGCTTTTTTACTAATCAGGTTTCATGCCAGATTCATTTACTTATGCATCGTCAGATACTTACCAGAATCAAGCCGGAAACGATTAATCCAGTGCCCCACCATTTTTGTGACGAAGCTCTCTCTCCAAGCAGAAAAACCCCCATTAAAACGCCCACTGGAATGCTGGTCTGGCGCAGAGCCACAATCAGGCTGACATTATCAGCAAACGCCATGGCGGCGAGCACGATGCTGTAGGTGGAGAACATCGCCACACCTGTAAAAAACAGAGCACCACGATGGCATGCAAACAACTGTACTATTTCAATTCGCTGCTTCTGAAAGGGAAACGTGAAAAGCACCAGCCATAGGCAGGTTGCGACGGCCTGAAGAATCAGATAGAGCAGAGCACTTTTAAAGGCCACTCCTTCAACGGGCCACAGCGCTCTCATTAACATGAGAGCCTGACTGTCGACCACAGAATATCCCGTGATACCCAGGGCAGCCATCACTGCAAAGGCCGTTGCAGAGTTGAGGTAGTGAGACCACCTGATATCTCTCCAGTGCCAGAGTGGCAGGATGATACAGCCTGAAACAATGAGGCTGAAAGCCAGCCATTTTCCCGGTGAGAGCTCTGCCCCCCAACCTAATAAACCGATAACAGGCGGAACCAGAAGAACAGGAAGAGCGCGCGAGACCGGATACATCAGCGACATATCGCCAAAACGGTAAGATTGACCCAGTCCCAGGTAGTAGATGGCCTGAAACAGGCCACTCAGAATTAACAGGTACCAAATTTCCCGGGAGATTTCTCCCAACCAGTCGATATAAAAAAGCAACAGAGGCACAAAAGCCAGCATCCCGAGCATTACAGACAGGGTAAAGCTGGCTCCTGAAGGCCTTACCCTTTTTCCAAGACAATTCCAGCCGGCATGCATGAAAGATGAGACGAATACGAGAATAATTGCCAGGTTGTCCAAACGTATACTCCTTAGCTGGCATGGTCAGAAAATATCCTTTACGGACACCGTTAGATTGTCGCAGGCTTGTGGTTTTGGCAGATTCACAGGCAAGTGAGAGATTTTTATACATTTTTAAGTCTTTCGAATCAGTATAAAATGAATACCCTTATGATTTATTCCACTCAACGGTGCAATAATTCAAACTGTAACTCTCCACACACGATGATTTGGGCTAGTTTCTATCAACAAGGAAAGCGAGGACAGGAACGTGACACGCTCACTGGCTGCAAACCTGAAAAATACTCTAAAAAATATGGTTAAAGTAATACCCGCCTTGCTACTCGCCGGATTTGTTTCCAGTGCCGGTGCTGCTGTCGTTTCCTACGACGACCCCTGGGAGAAAGCGAACCGCGCTATCTTTTCGTTCAATGATACGCTGGACACTTATGCTCTGAAGCCTGTGGCTAAGGGTTACGATACAGTGACTCCCAAGCCTGTTCAGCAGCTGGTCACCAACTTCTTTTCAAACCTCGGCGAGATCCGCAATGCTGCCAACGCTTTATTACAATTTAAAGGCAGTGAGGCACTGAGTTCAGTTGGACGCTTTGGCATTAACTCAACGGTAGGTATGCTGGGACTGGTTGATGTCGCCACCCCACTGGGGATTGAGCAGAAATATGAAGACTTTGGCCTGACACTCGCCCACTGGGGTACACCATCAGGACCTTATGTAGTGTTGCCATTCTTTGGATCAAGAACACTGAGATCAGGTATCGGCTTATTGCCGGACTCAATGATGAACCTCCAGGGACAGATTCAGCCGGAGCGGGATCGTTGGACGGCCAGAGGAGTGGACTTAGTTAACACTCGTTCGTCCCTGCTCAGCTCTGAAGAACTGATTGTGGGTGATCGCTACACCTTTATCCGCGATGCTTATCTGCAACGTCGTGAATACCTGATTACAGGTCAGCTGCCAGAAGACGATTTCTGATGAGATAACACCCGCCCAAATACGCCTGAAACAGGGTGCTAACACACTGATTCAGGCGTATCCGGCCAACCCTGCCGCGATATAATCGGACGATTAGACCAGAACAAACGGTACCTCAGCTCAAGATAGATTTCTGCGCTTTACCTTACCTCAGCTTGCAGCAAAGCCGGGTTGAGAGTATGTTTCATCCATCACAAATTAATCACGGTTCAACGTCAGATGCACTCTGTTTTCCTTGACGCAGATTTTCTTGACACAGGTCTGAACAGATCTCTCCGGCAGGCAGGACTCTGGATATGACCAGCAGTACCATTCTGGTCATTGATGATGACACAATTGTCAGAGAAAGCATCGTAGCCTATCTCGAAGGTAGCGGATTCAGTATTCTTCAGGCAGAAAATGGTGAGCAGGGTCTGGCAATCTTCAAGGAGACTCCCCCGGACCTGATTCTCTGTGACCTGCGAATGCCCAAACTGGATGGACTGTCGGTGCTTCGTAGCGTCCGTGAGCTGTCTCCGGATATGCCCTTTATCGTGGTTTCCGGTGCCGGTGTCATGACCGACGTGGTACAAGCACTGCGTCTTGGCGCCAGTAACTATCTCGTCAAACCTATTGTCGATCTGGAAGTTCTGGAGTATGCCATTAACCGTGCTCTTGAAAATGCCCAACTGATACTTGAAAATCGCCGCTACCGTGAAAGCCTTGAAGAAGCTATTCACTCGCTGGAAAGCAACCTGCATCTGCTGCAGGAGGATCAGAAAGCAGGCCGTCAGGTTCAGATGAAAATGCTTCCCCAGGAGCCACTGATCTTTGAAAACTTCAAAGTAGACCACCAGATCATCCCTTCTCTCTACCTCAGTGGCGACTTTGTTGACTACTTCGCTCTGAACGAACACAGCTTTTCCTTTTATCTGGCTGATGTCTCCGGTCACGGAGCATCTTCAGCCTTTATCACGGTATTACTGAAGCATATGTCCATGAACTTGCTCAAGGAATATCAGTCCCATGGAGGCCGGGCCAGGGTCAAACCTTCCCATGTGCTGAACTTCCTCAATCGCAGCCTTCTGGAAACGGGTCTGGGCAAGCATGTTGCAGTCTTTGGCGGTGTCGTCGACACCCGTGATCAGAAGCTGACTTATGCCTTTGGCGGCCATTACCCTCTACCCATTCTTTCCACGCCGAAAGAGACCCGATGTATTGAAGGCCGGGGGTTACCGGTAGGCCTGTTCGAAGATGCGACTTTTGAAGATGTCACCATTGACTTGCCCGAGCAATTTACCTTAACTATCCTGTCCGACGGTATTCTGGAGGTACTGCCGCAGCAGACACTTCAGGAGAAGGAAGACTACTTGTTGTCTGTTATCAAAGAGGGAGCCGTCAACGTATCAGCGCTGACAGAAAAGCTGGGGCTAAAAACCATGAAAGCCGCTCCGGACGACATGGCCATGCTGATTCTGGCTCGAGAGTGAATGACTACTGGAAAAATACTGTTCGCAAAAAACGATGGTACCTATGTTCTGAAACTGGTGGGGGAAGTGCGCTTGACTCTGTGCTCATCTCTGGAACAGATGATCAATGAGCCTGATTTCACCTCGGTCATTATTGACCTGACCGACACAGACACTATCGACAGCACCTCACTGGGTCTACTGGCCAAACTGTCTATTCAGACCAAGAAAAACCTGGGGCTGGTACCGGTAATTATTTCAACCAAAGATGACATCACCCGGATTCTGCTGAGTATGGGGTTTGACAGGGTATTTGTGATTGTCAAGGAGCTGGAAGGCTATGAAAAGCTGAACCTGAACATGCACGATATTGCTTGCGATGGAAATCTGGAGCAACCCACCCAGGTCAGGCAAGTTCTGGATGCCCACAAGGTGCTGATGGGTCTGAGCGAAGAAAACCGGGAAGCTTTCAGTGAGCTGGTGAAACAGCTTGAGCAGATTCAAAACAGCGGTAAGAATAATACCAAGGGCAAGAGCTGAGAGCTTTCTCAAGAAAGAAAGTTTCAGCTCAACAGGCCCACCATCAGCCTTGTTGACGGTGACTCAAGCTGCATCCTGCGCCCGTTCCCTGAGACTTTCAACCTGCCTGACTGCTTCAAGCAGAACTTCTGATCCGGCGCCTTTTTTATGGGCATTTTCGCTGATATAACGACGGAACTTACGAGCCCCGGGCTCGCCCTGATATAGGCCCAACATATGACGGGTTATGTGGCTCAGGTATGTGCCTTTTGCCAGCTCGGACTCAATGTAGGGCAGCATTTTCTCAACCACCTGATGACGCTCAATCATTGGTTTACCGGTACCATAAAGACGATTATCGACTTCAGCCATCAGATAGGGATTATGGTAAGCCTCCCGGCCCAACATAACGCCGTCCACACGCGCCATGTGCTGCTCAATCTCAGCAAAGGATCCTATGCCGCCATTGATGATGATTTCCAGATCCGAAAAATCTTTTTTCAGTCGATAAACCACCTCAGGCTTAAGAGGAGGAATATCACGGTTTTCTTTGGGAGACAGGCCTTCAAGAATCGCAATACGTGCGTGAACAATAAATGTTTCACAACCGGCTTCAGCCACTTTACCCACAAAATCCACCAGTTCCTCGTAGGTATCACGACCGTTTATGCCAATCCTGTGTTTCACCGTCACTGGAATATTGACCGCCTGTTTCATGGCTTTGACAGCTTCTGCGACGGTTTGAGGTTCTGCCATGAGACAGGCACCTATCCGGCCACTCTGAACCCTGTCGCTGGGACACCCCACGTTCAGATTGATTTCATGGTAGCCACATTGTTCAGCATACTGCGCTGACTGGGAAAGATGTTTTGGGTCGTGACCACCCACTTGAAGAGCCAGTGGATACTCTTCAGGATTGTGTTTGAGAAAACGCTCTTTATCACCAAATACCAGAGCTCCGGTCGTCACCATTTCGGTATAGAGCAGCGAGCGCTCTGATAATAAACGGTGAAAATAACGGCAATGCCTGTCCGTCCAGTCCATCATGGGGGCAACGGAAAACTTACGGTCCAAGGGTTTGAGCTGAGTCACTGGCATAATATTTTTCAAAATTAGAGAACGAACAATGATATATCAGAAAACCCTGTTCGACATTAAGGGTCACTCATTCACGATCGTGAGATAGCAGAAGCAGCATAAGTAATTTGCCCTGTTTTAGGGAGTGGATGTCGCTCTGGCCAGACGGCCAACACCTTCCACTCGGTAGGATTCTGCCATAGCACTAATGAAACAGGCACTGCCAGGTGTCAGTTCAACAGATCTTTCTCCAGCTCTGATACACTGATGACCTTCCACACAAAAGAGAATCTCGGCGGCTTTTACCTGAAAAGGTTCACTAGCCTGCTCAGACTGAATGACACTAAAAAGAAAATCATCGACAGGAGAGACAAAACGGGTTTCACCATTTTCTTCCCGTTCAGGCTTCAGGTACACATCAGCAGGGGCAACGGTGACGAACTCAATGGTCTTGAGCAGCTCGGGTACATCAACATGCTTGCTGGTCAGCCCACCTCTGAGAACATTGTCGGAGCATGCCATGATTTCCAATGCCGTACCTTCGAGATAGGTATGGAGTGTCCCTGCTCTGAGGAACATGGCCTGGCCCGGAGTCAGTTCTACAACGTTAAGCAGTAATGGACTGAGAACAGCGATGTCACCCGGATAGAATTGATTCAGACGACAGACTTCCTGCCAGGCCGGATGATCCGAAGTCTCAGCAAACGACAGAGCAGCAGCAACCAAACAGTCCTTTTTTTCTTCCTTAAGGCCCATCAGGTGTTCATAAAAAGCCCTGAGTTTGCCTTCTCCAAGCCAGCACAATGCCTCTACCAGCGATTCCAGCCCAGCCATTTCGAACAAAAAACGCATTTCATCCAGTGACCGGAAACCATTCATGGCTCTGAAAGGTGTCAGGGCGTAGAGCAACTCTGGCTTGTGATTATCATCCCGGTAGTTTCGATGAAAGGCGTCCAGCGGCACGCCCAGATGATTTTCATGAACAAACCCTGCCAACGCCTGCTGTTTGTTAGGATGGGACTGTATAGACAGCGGCTTGGCAGCAGCCAGCACTTTGAAAAGAAAAGGCAGCCTGTGACCAAACTTTTCCAGAGATCCTCTACCCAGATGGGCGGCCTGGTCATCCACCAGCGCATTCAAGGGCACCGGATCATCAACCAGAGCCATAGAAGGTGCCTTCGGATGAGCCCCCATCCAGAGCTCAGCCATTGGCCGACCGGACTCGTTAGCCATACCGAAAAGTTCACACATAGCATTCTGACTGCCCCAGTCATAATGCTGCACAGGGTTTTCCAATCGAAAGATGGCCATAAACAATCCCTTTCAGAGAAATGCAATTCTTGAAGCCCGGCTATTAAACATTGGACGCCACATCAACGCCAGCACTAGCAGCCTGTCGGACTTAAGGCTGTCCTACTGCGGTTGCAATAAATTG
>NZ_JAHHPN010000982.1:0-1328 GCF_024606325.1 Endozoicomonas sp. ONNA1 | reverse complement strand
CAGGAATTTTTATCCTCAATTTATTGCAACCGCAGTAGGACAGCCTTAAGTCCGACAGGCTGCTAGAAAACAGACTTATTTGCTTGATCTATCCTTCCTCTCTACCCACTGGAATACAAGGATAGAATTATTAGACACTCACTCCATACAGCACTGCTAATAATATTGTTGTCTGTCGTCTGTAAGGCCGAACTGTTCGCAGAGCGTTTTATTGTCGAGCTTGAAAATAATAGAGGATTTTCAAACCAGAGTTTTTCTATAAAAAAGGACCAGCGTACACTGCCATCCCCCGTCAGGTATTGCCAATACAAACGGCTATTCAGAATCATATTCATCGCCTGATAAAAAACGACAGAGACCCGGCGGTTACCGGGTAAAAACGACCATTATTGAATCGGTTTACTGGCAATGGCTTTACGCCACTGATCTGCTAATGGGCTACGAACTTATTCTGAACACAAAGGACACCCCGCTAAGCTCCATCCCTTATTCATGGCCACCTGTAGAAGTAGTTATTGCAGTTGGCTGGCTTTTGAAAAACTATTGGAACATCAGTTTATCGTCGTTTAACCCGAACGCACAACAAAAAGCACGATCTATGCTGACACGGGGGGAGCAAGCGTTTGCCACCATCATTGTTGTGCCTGACTCTGGACTTAACAAACAACCACACCCACTGTCAGAATCATTCAGCGACCAAGTTTCAGGAGCAACAACCCAACATACAAGCACTTTCTTCACAAGTACCCGGCATTCCCGGTTTGGCGGCGGTGACAGAGGCTCTCAACAACCTCTGCACACTTTGGGTTTAAATTGTTTTGTCTTTCCCTGTCACGGCGTTTGCAGTTTCCGACCATCACCCGATAGAGGAGGGTCCGCTGAATGGCAGTTGAACACCGGGGAAAGTTCACCAGACAACCTCACAAACTCAGTAAGTGCAGGGGCAATCTATGCAACCGACCCAGCCGGAGCACCCAGTTATGATTTGACAGTGCACCGGAATTTGCCTGCCACCCCTGATGACTGGATTATAATCGATGGGCTACTCAATCTACGTGGTGACAGTCACCCCGAAGAGATCAGGATTTCCTGTATGCTTGCCCATTTGGCACGTCCAGCGGGCGCTTCACCTTCGGGTTGTCTTCCTTCCCGAGGCACTACCCATAGCCAACAAGCTCTTCCGGATCATAAAAGAAGAGACCACATCAGGCCACAAACCTCTGACGTGTCCGTAGTCGGGGGGGATGGCCAGCCGCAGCTATGTGGGAGAGTCTTTGACATCCTCTCGCCCCTGAAGGAGCGAGATTCCCGTTAGTCACCTAACAGGC
>NZ_JAHHPN010000981.1:0-2585 GCF_024606325.1 Endozoicomonas sp. ONNA1 | reverse complement strand
ACCAATTTATTGCAACCGCAGTAGGACAGCCTTAAGTCCGACAGGCTGCTAGTGCCTGTTGGTGTCGATGGATCAGTTTGCTTTCATTCTTCCTTCCAGAGTTCAGTGATTTTCGCAGTGTGGTAAAAACGACCATCATCTGACATGAAATTGGTAGTCACCAGAAAGCGGCTATCGGCACTGAAGCTGGCTGAGAGTACCGTGCCATCGTGACAGATAGTGATTTCTTTTTTCCATGATGCATCGTCTTTCAGGGTATGGATTTTTGCCTTCCTGTCCATAGTGAAGGTCACCACAAAGCGGCCATCGGTGCTGAAGGTGGCTGAACAAAAACAGACCCAATCTCTATGAAGGGTAGTGGTGTCTTCTTTCCATGATCCATTGTCATTGTGGCTATGAATTTTTGCCGCCCTGTCGATACTGGTGGTCACCATATGTCGGCTATCGGGGCTGAAGGTGGCTGAGAGGACTTTATGGTAGTGGTAGACAGTAATTTCTTCTTCCCATGATGCATCGGTCTTTTCGCCATAGATTTTAGCCGTATTATCGTCACTGGCGGTCACCAAGTGGCATCCATCGGCGCTGAAGGTGGCTGAGTTGATCCGATCTTCATGGGCAATGATGGCTTTTTTTAGCCATCGTCCGTTGTCCTGCTTGCCATAGATTTTAACCAGGTCATCCCTGCCAACAGTCATCACATGGCGGTCATCGGGGCTGAACCTGGCTGATTGGATTGGACCATCGCTGTCGATATGGCTGATGGTGAATTCTTTTTCCCATGACCCATCGTCCTGTTGGGCATAGATTATTGCCGTACAATCTTCACTGGCGGTCACCACACGGCGGGCATCGGGGCTAAATGTAGCTGAGTTGATAGCGTCATCATGGGAAATGGTGGCTTTTATTTTCCATGATCCATTGGCTGACCTGCCAGTGATTTTTAACACGTTATCTTTACCGACAGTCACCACATGGCGGTCATCGGAGCTGAAGGTGGCTGATTGGATCGGACCATTGTGGCTAATGGTGGCTTCTTTTTCCCATGGTCTATCGTCCTTTTGGGCAAAGATTTTTGCCGTACCATCTTCACTGGCAGTCACTATATGGTGGCTATCAGTGCTGAAGGTGGCTGAATTGACCTTGCCAGTATGTTGAACGGTCAGTTTTTTTGTCCATGATCCATCATCCTCTTGGCTAAAGATTTTCGCCTTGTGATCCGTACTGGCGGTTATTAAACGACAGTTGTCGCTACTGAAACTGGCTGATTTGACTGTACCATTGTGTCGGATAGTGACCTCTTCTTCCCATGATCCATCGGCCTTATGGCCATAGATTTTCGCTGTACAATCGTTACTGGCGGTCACCACACGACGGCTATCGGGGCTGAAGGTGGCCGAGTTGATCCTAAGGTCGTGGGGAATGTTGGCTTTTGTAATGGGGTGAATTATTTTTCTCAAGATATTGACGTACCGTGAGTCATCTGAAACCTTACTGTTGTGCCTGCAAAGTTGGACAAAATGGTACAAAGCTTCATAACCTGTTTCTGTCGTATTCCATTCCTTAACAGCTCTATTTGCACTGTCTAACGAATGACAATTGCCGTATTTTTTTAATAGCTTGTTTAAATTGTTAAGTTTTTCTTTTAAGTTATTTAATTCTGATCGACATACAGGGCAAGTTAAAACTGAAAGAGGAGGTAGCTCTCTTTGGAGCCACAGATTTAAACAAAGCACGTGAAAAATGTGATTGCATGGCGTTTTCACTAATCTTGCTGTACGTGAAAAGTGCTTACGACATATTGGGCACTCATTATCGGTAATTTGTGCATGTTTCACCTTATCCACTTTAAATGCATTATCGCGGAAAGCATTGATATTCATGTAATCATCCATTGTTTTCCTGGCAGGTACAGCGATGGCTCTACCCGCTCTGGTAAAGGATGGCGTACTTCCCAAACGCGTTTGATGATTACCACAGGATTGTCTTGTCTTTAATCCTTTTTGGCGCAGCACATTAGGCTGATGATTATGGGCGCGCCGCTTTGGTCTTGCTCCCTGCTGTGAGTATCCAGAGCCAGAGGCACTGTCGAAGCTATGAACTTGGTCGGTGGAACTGATTTCAGGCTCACGGGGTGAAGGGTCGGTATGCAACTGAATTAACCCTTCATTTAAGAAATGTTGTAATTCATGAAACGATGGGTGTTGGTGAAATTGCATAAAAGTATTTGAAAAAGAACTGGCAGATGTCAATGATTGTGCAGCAATTATAATCTCATGCGTTACCGCTGAATCTGATATTTGTCCTAACAGATGACGAATAAGTTCAAGTGGGTTTGAGTAGAACAGAAATAATTGAACGAAGTACTCAATAAAACAATATTTTTCAAATTGTCCTATAGGTGGCTGCTGGTCAGATTGATTGACCCTGTGGATTATATCCTGAACAATCTTATACAAAATATTCAGGTTGTTGTCGCCAGCTTTGGGAAGTGGTCGGTCAGGTGGAATGATCGGTCGTAGTGCAGACAGCTTGTCAGGGTCATTCAAAGTCCGTGTTTTATCGGTTGTAGCTTCTATCAACTGCTT
>NZ_JAHHPN010000980.1:0-1043 GCF_024606325.1 Endozoicomonas sp. ONNA1 | reverse complement strand
AAAGTGGTATATCCACTCTGATTTCCTCAGCATCCATTGCGTTTATGACTTCGGTGTGGGGCGTATTTCTCAGCTTGTTATTTAATGTTTTAGAGAAGTTTGCTGAAGGCCACCTCCGTGATGCTATTGCCAGCCTGCAAACCCGAATTGATGAACTGTATTCCCGAATCACAGCAGAGAGAACCCTGCTTGGGATTGAAAACCACAGTAAAGTCTCCCGCGATACTTTAAATGGCCTGGCCGAACAGATTGGCGAGCGTATGCAGGTAGCTGTGCAGAATATGGCGGACACGGTGACCACAGGTATGGAAGCTAGCCTCAACAAAGTTATGGAGCCAGCCATTGCCAGTCTGGTTAGAGCATCCAATGAGTTGTCAGTCAAACAGGGTAAATCTTCGGAAGATGCTTTGAAAAAGCTGCTGAAAGAATTTACTGCTCAGCTGGGTAAAGCGGGTTCTGAACAAGGTGCTGCGCTGAGTCAGGTTTCCCAGGGAATTAACAGTTCCATTAGTCAATGGGGCGATACCATGTCGCGCTTTATGACTCAGTTGAATATGACCATTACCCGTCTCGAAGAGATGGGTAATCAGCAACATCGAGCGATCAGCCAGTCTATTGGTCAGTCCGTTGAGGAACAAACCAGGCTCAGCAGGGAAAGTGCTGATCAGATACGACAGGTGATTAGTGATCTGGTCAATGGGCTTAGGGTTGAACGTGAAAAAGAAATTGAAGCAAACACCCGGCGTCGTGAACAAAGTCAGCAGGAAGACGCGCAGCGGCAACAGGCGCTGTTCGATCGGTTGGCAGGCTTTATAGAGAAACAAAATGGTGAAGTGAATGCCTCGGTCAGCAAAACGGCCAGCATGACCGGGAAGCTGACATCGGAGCTGAAATCCCAGCAAGATGCCATTAGCAAAACTATAAGGCAAACTTTCAGCGACCAGAAGCAGCTGAACTTTGAAAACACGGAGCAAACCCGTCAAGTCATCGAAGGTCTGGTGAATGAATTGCGCAGTGAACGTGAGAAAGATCAGGAAGCCGCT
>NZ_JAHHPN010000080.1:0-1419 GCF_024606325.1 Endozoicomonas sp. ONNA1 | reverse complement strand
CTCAATTTCTTGCAATCCTCGCTACGGACGCTTAAGTCCGACAGGCTGCTAGCCTATGAATTTATACCTACCTGTTAACGTCGTTAAAACATGACCGGAAAATCGCGCTGGCTGCTGTTTTTGGGGCAGCTTCTGTATACCGGAGAGGTGAGTTCAGGTTATAGATTCAACAACAGGGTCAGTGTGGTGATGACACCCAAAGCGGTAGTCACTTCGGTTGTACCCGCCGAGGTTGTGGTGGTCATAACATCAGAAGGCAAAGCGACTGTCGGGCAGGCTTTCGAGTCAAAGTAGAACTGACCCTCAACGTTGGAAAGTCCATATAAAGGTGTAACGATGGTTGTCCAGGTATTCAGAATCCGGGAGGTTGACGGTGGGCTGGTAGTTGCCATGGCATCGGTTGAATTCACGGATCCTTCACACTCACCTTCCAGTGGTAATGGATCGGCAGCTTTCAGGCTGTATTTTTGTTGAGTTTGTCGCCACGGAGCGAGTCCCTCCAGCTGGTTGCAGGCCAGGGCCAGTTCAAGTTGTGCCTCGACATGTATAGCTGCATCTCTAACGCGGATCTGATTGCCTGCCAGATTGAAGAGAGGAGGCTCTGCAGTGGTATTACGAATACCCGTCAGCGTGAAAGCATTTTTTGGTATGTATCTTGACATCAAATATTCACGATAGGTTGTGCCTGTATTGTCAATGTCGATTGTGTTTCTGAAGATATCAATATGGCTTCCGGGTCCAAGAGTCAAGTCTCCCACTTCTGACATCTTGCCCCGGAAGGTGTTGTCAACAATAGCGATTTGCTGTGACTGATGCTTGATTCTGGCAATAGAAACAAACAGCCCATTCAGTGGAATAAAGTTACCAGCTGAAACGTTAAAGCGTTCGCCTTTTACCGTGTTATTAGCGAACAGCAGGCCCGGCCCGGTGCGCAGATCATTGGCCGATGCATCCAGAGGTTGTCTGCAATCAAGTCTAACCCCATAATTGTTAGGGAGATGAAATACGTTGTTTTCTATAATCAGTCTCCGGTTATAACAAGTTGCTGAAACAATTCTTTCAATGGATCGTGAGCCATCAGGTCTGGTTGGCCAGAAAGTTACGTGTCTTATATTGCTGTCTTTTGTTTCTCTGAACTTAAAGTCACTGCGGTCTCCTACGATGACCATATATCTATCTGAATAACTTCTGCCAGGCATGATGACGACTTCGAAACCGTTATCAGCAGCCCCGATAATATCCTGACCGTTCTTCAAGACTATTTGACTGCCAATGAGGTAATTAACAGGGGTTTTGCCCGTCAACGGGGTAACGGATGGAGAAGGCTTCATCGTAGGGACCATGTAGGAGGAGAGCAGTATCACCGTATCTTGCGGAAGCCGATTGATCAGCTCCGCTAAATCCTCTGTTGGGTCGGCA
>NZ_JAHHPN010000979.1:0-8854 GCF_024606325.1 Endozoicomonas sp. ONNA1 | reverse complement strand
GTATTCCTTTAAACTGGTTTCGTTGGCATGGTTGTGAAAAGGTCATCCGCTGATTTCTGATATCAGAGTTCGTCGCGGGTCACTTTATCGTCTCCCTTGAGAAGCATTTTTTTATCATGACCAGAAACTTTCTTATCGTCGCTCTGTTGCCAGTTGAAGAAGGTACCCAGAGTGTAAGAGTAGGGAATACTTTCTACATGGGAGAATGACCATTTAGGCACATTTTCCCTGAAGTATTTCTCCCAGCCATTGTCAAACAACTTCATGGTGCGATCACGGCGTTCACGAAACTGCAGATAATTTTCGCTTCGAGTCCAGCCATGCATCATGTTGTTTACTTTAACGCGGCCTGCGTACTCTTCATGCGTTTCATTGAAGCGTTGAGGTGTAGCAATGGCAGTACGTTTCGCATAGTTATCGCCGGTTTCACCGACTCCTCGCCAGCGGTTGATGGTGTCAAGACTTCGGCCCAGGGGGCCACCCAGCCATTGAGTCAGCATCTTGTTGTCGTTCATGAAAAAGTCGAAAGTGAGACTCGACGCCAGAGCAAACCCGAACGTTTGCGCATAGGTATACCGGGATAGTATACCATAGGCGTATGCTCCGGCCGTGGCAACCGGACCCATCACCAGACCGGCTGTGGCAGAGGCCAGAGTTTTCACTTTTTCGGGTGTCATCCTGTGCAGCAGCGGTATTTGAACTCCCTGTCCGGACCCCATGGATTTCACTATATCGGGCACCAGACGGAAAATGTTGCGATACATGTAGGGGTTCGCGTTGTATTGTCTGGCAAACAGTAAAGAGCCGGTTTTCAGCAGGATGACTGAGGAAGCGGCCCTACCCAATGGCATTGCCAGCCCACCCACTTCAGAGACTTTTTCAATGCCACTGTGGTAGGCATATTGGTCAGTTCGGTCAAGGTCAACACCGTAGCGTTCTAACCAGTTTTGGAAAGGTGTTGGCATCCGGTGCAGGTAATCACCCCTGTTGGTCAAATCCAGAAGGTAGAGAAACGCCATGTTTGCGAGGGACACTCTGGCAGCATGCCTGGCGGTATATGTCACCAGTAGAGGTTTGTAGCTGGAGAAGTACCAGGTGACCGCCTGCACCAGCGAGGCCGAAGGCTTGATCCAGTAATCATTGAGCTGCCGCTCAACGGCTGCGGCATGAGTCTGCATCAGTGTGCCATGGATAATCTGGATCAGCTCTGATTCAGACATGCCAGCAGCATTGGCATAAGGTGTCAGGGTATCCTGAACATTGGTCAGGAATGCAGCCGTCTTGCGGCCGTTTTCAAAGGCGATATCGTCAAGAACGTAGTTGGCGATAACAGAAGCTGCGTACTCTTTCATGCCGGCAACAGACTCCTTCATACCCGCCGGGCCAGTCAGGGGCATAGGAGTAAAGGCATTCTGCATGAATTCCTTAACACCCTCATCGGACAGCATCCGGACAACAGCCTTGAAATCAGCCACTTTGATTCCATGTCCATAGCCCAGGAAGTGCTCAAATTCATCCACTGTCTGATAACCGTCGACACTTCTGACGGCCGTGATGTAGTTCTCCAGTTCAACCTTGCTGATCAGACCTTCACGCAATAGCGTTATGATCTTGTTACCACTGGCAGAACGGGCAGCGAAGTATTCCGAGAAGCCTTTCAGATCCCTTGCCTCACAATCGACGAAGTAAATAGCGGCTTCGCCCATACCGTGGATTTCATCGTCGTACTGTTGTGGCCCGCTTTTAATATAAATCCTTGCCCTGTTTGCCAGATCCCGGGCTTCTTTCAGAGGGCTCAGAGACGGACCTGCTTCAGGCCCGGACGTGAATGTCGTCTTCAGATTTTTGAAGACTTCTACCATTCGTCTGGCCTGATCAAACGTTAGATCGTTGCCGACCGATGCCTGCAAGTGAACAGGTGCCCATTCATCGTCAAAGTCAAAAGTCAGAAGATCGGGTACTGGTTTATCACTCAGTTCTGCTGAGTGTGCCAGACCCATTGCGGCTTCCAGGGCCTGCTTCTTGAGAGAGTGCGCTCGAATGAAGGCGTACATATTGGCGAGTATTTCTGCCTGTCCCGGCGTGTACTGGAAGGGGCCACCCTCATTTCTGACAACTTCCTCTGCAGCTTCCAGAACTTGCTCCATGTTCTCTATATTCGCTTTTTTGACTACTGCTTCTTTTTTCAGACGCTCCTGTTGCCGGATCAGTTGCAGGATTTTGCCGCCACTACCATCATCCCCGAATAGTTCCAGCTTTTTCTTTCTGAGGGCATCAATCCGGGTATCATAGCTAGCGGTAGAGTCTGGTTTGAGACCCATGGCATCTTCAATGACTTTAAGACTCCCCTCATGATCCTCCATAGCTTCCTGTGCTTCTGATAACAGAGCTTGCTTCCGGTTCGCTACTAAATTCTGCAAAGGGCTCTCGTCAATGTCTTGATTTTTGTTGTTCAGATCCTCTTGTGCCTGTTTTTCTTCAACTTTTGCATAGGCTGCCAATTCCATTTCTCGCAAATCTTGCTCTCGCAGGAAATTCGTGACCTGAGTGTACTTTCTCCTGATGGCAGGCATTTCGCCCTTAGCGTGATCGACTTCAACCTGACCATCAGTGGCTGCATAATCCGTGTCAGAGGGGGTGTCACCAGAATGTGCGAATGCCGCTTGTTTACCATAAACAGCATCCAGTTTGCGATGGATTGACTCCAACTCACTTTTAGCTTTTTCTATGTCTCCTTTGGCTCTGGCTAGCTCACGATCAAGAGCGTATCGGGGTTTAGATCCCAAGCGAGCCATTTGCTTGTCAAGATCATTTTCAATGGTTGCGATACGCTCATTAATGTCAGGCTGACCTGCATTGAAAATTGCTTCATACAGCTCTTTGAGTTTTGCTTCAATCAGACTGTTCTGATTGTTGATAGTGGCATCCTCTTCATAGTCCTTAATGCTGAGTTGATGGGCCAGTTCATTGTTTCTGGCTCTTCTGACACCTTCATCGTCAGAAGCTTCGTCGAATTCATCCATTAATGCCTGAACTTTGGCTTTTAGAGCATCCTTTTGATCAGACAGATTGTCATCTTCTGCAAATGCGATATTCAGATCTTTGGCCAGTTTCGCGGTGAGAGCTTCGCCCCTTTCTTTAGCAGCAACATATTCATGAGGGTGGATCTTCAGCTTCTCCTCTACGGCTGCAAGCAAACATGTCTGTTGTTCTTTGGCGTGCTTGTCCAGGTACCAATCCTCAACTTTATAGGCTAGAACCGCACGAAGCTTCTTGAGTTTGAGATCCCTCTCGCTCAGGGCTGTGCTGTCTCCTTTCCAGAGGGCTTGACCTATGCGGTCCAGCGTATCTTCTGAGATATCGCCGTCGTCAAGCACTGTATGGACCCAGGCAAGTCTCGCTGCTTTGTCATCCTCTTCATCGAAATTGATATTAAGTATTTCTTCTACGGCTTCCAGCAGAGCTATCTGTTGTTCTGTGGCATGCTTACCCGGGCCCGGGTCTTCGATTTTATAGTGAAGATGTGCAAGAAGCTTAAGGAGTTTGAGATTCTTCTCGCCCCGGGCCGTGATTTTATAAGCCCAGAGGTTATTGTCTAACTCATCCAGCAGCTTGTCCGGGAGGTCACCGATGTAAAGTATTCTATAAATTTTGGTGAGTCTTGTTGTTTTGTCATCCTCTTCATTGACTTTGATGTTGAGTATTTCTTCTGCGGCTTTCAGCAGGCTGAGGGCCTCTTCCTCTGTCCGCTGTCTGGCATCTCTGATGAATGCCTGCATGTCATCAGAAATGGCCTGGCGACGGAGATATACATCGTTACTTTCATCAAGGTTACGCATCTCAAGGGCTATTTCCACATTACTCAGTGTCTCAAGGACTTCAGGCATCGCTTCAGGGTGGCCTGGTGTTCTGATGTCTTTCAGTTCTTTTTCCAGCTTTGCAAGCTCGAAGAGCTTGACATGTACCGTTCTTTCCAGGGTTTTCCGGTCTTCCAGTTTGCTGTTTTTATTTAGGTCAATACCAAGAACCTCTGCCAGAGCGGCTTTTCTGGCATAGGTGAAAGAGTCCTCTAAATCCTTTTGATCTCTCAATGTCTTCAGGCTCTTATGCAGAATTTTATGTTCAGCATCCATTGTTGTAAGTTTTTGAAGCAGGCGCTGTTCCTGATCCTCAATATCTGCACTGCTACCAAAATTCTCAATGTTTAAATAGGCGGCAAGGGTTGCATAGCTGGCTTTAACCTTAGCTTGAAAAAGTTCTTGATCGATCTGAGCTACCTGCTCTTTTAGTTGCTCCCTGATAGCCTGGTGACGGACTTGCGGGTCCTTTTTATTATCCGGAACCAGACCGAGCTGAATTTCAAAGTTAGCCAGATTATTCCGGGTTACACGACCGATTGGCCCTTGCTCATGTTGCAGCTGTTGATGAATGGACTGAAGGCGGGTCTCCAGATCATTTTCATTGTCTGGAATAATATTGAGTTTGCTTTCAATGGCCGCTATTTTTTCTTTTGCAGCCTCTTCCGCAGGGTGTTCTGTTGTGTCTTTTGCGGGAATTGATGTTATGGCAGCCGGTGTTGCGGCAACCAATGTTCTGGCAACTGGTGTTGCGACAACCGATGTTGCGACAAACGGTGTTGCGACAACCGATGGCGCGACAGCCGAGGGCGCGACAGGCGAGGGTGCGACAGGCGAGGGTGCGACAGCCGAGGGTGCGACAGCCGAGGGTGCGACAACCGATGGTGCGACAAACGGTGTTGCGATAATCGATGTTGCGGGTACTGGAGGCTTGTTTTCAAGAATTTTTTGGCTGATGATGCTCGTTTGTTCCTCTGGTGACAGGGCATCATTCCAGTTACCAATACCAAGCTCTGCTGCTATTTGTGCATTGCGGGCTTTTGTGGCGTCTGCTGCGGCATCACGAACTTGTTGTTCCAGCTTTGGAATTTGTTTGATTGTCTGCTGAAGTTTTCGTAACCAGACTTCCGGTTTTTCCTGATCATGTTGAGCCTCTTTATATTGTTGAATAATCTCAATTTCCTGCTGTTTAAGATCCCACTTAATGGCCTGCTGACGGGCTTTAAGGTCATCTTCGATATTCGGAATCAGGCCGAGTCGGCCTTCAATGTTAGCCAGTTTTTCCCGGGCTTTCTCATCGGGCAGTCCAGCGATTTGAAGCAGTTGATCTTTAATGGAATAAAGTTGACCCATAGTGTTTCCATTGACTGAAGTAAAGATGCGCTGACCTCCAATGTTCGCCTGCTTTGCGTTTGCAGCTTCTTGCGCGGGTTGTCTCATTGCAGCAACCATTGGCTGGGTATCATCTCTGCCATCAAAACCAAGATCTGTTGTTTTAGTGTTGCGGGCTTTTGTGACATCTGCTGCGGTATCACGAACTTGTTGTTCCAGCTGTGGAATTTGTTCGAATGCCTGGTGAAGTTTTTGTAACCAGACATCCGGTCTTTCCTGTTCCAGTTGCTCCTCTTTATATTGTTGAGTAATCTCAATTGCCTGCCGTTTAAGATTCCATTGAATCGCCTTGCGACGAGCTTCAAGGTCTTCTTCGTGATTCGGAGTCAGGCCGAGCTGACCTTCAATGGTAGCCAGTTTTTCCCGGACTTTCTCATCAGGTAGTCCGGTGATTTGATCCAGCTGCTCTTGAGTGGATTGAAGGTCATCCAGAGTGTTTCCATTGACTGAAGTAATTTTGCGCTTGCCTCCAATGTTCGCCTGCTTTGCTTTTGCAGCTTCTTCAGCAGGCTGTCTTGTTGTGGCAGCCAATGGCTTGATTTTAAGGATTTTTTCTCTGATGCGTCTGGCTTGTAATTCCAGCGGCTGAGTCTCATCCCAGTCGTCAATACCCAGTTCTGTTGCTGTTTGAGCGTTGCGAGCTCTTATGGCATCGTCTCTGGCATCTTGAACTTCTCGTTCCAGCGTTGGAATTCGTTCGACTTCCTGCTCAAGTCGTTCTAACTGGTTTTTCTTTTCTCTGGCAATGGCTCTGACCATATGAAGTTTTTTTTCAAGCTCTGGAATTTGTTCGACTTGTTGCTGAAGTTTCACCATGTGGTCTTGCACTGCATCCATCCTGTTGCGATGCTGTGCAAGCTTAGTTTCCAGTTGTTGCCGATCCTGAAACAGTCCGAGTTTTTCCTTTTCAATGGCCTCGGCTTTCTCCGTTGCGAGCTTCATCAGGTATCTGAGCTGGGTGATATCGCCTTCTCTTTGCCGCAAAGCCAGCAGCTTGTTTTCCATCTCCATCAGCTGTCTGGAAATGTTGTTTATAACTTTGGAAGCAAACTGTTTATCGTCCCCGGGAGCATCATCCTGCACTTGGTTGATATTGCTGATAGCAGGTATCACTCGATGAATACTGTGAATAAAGAGCTGATTGTTCAGAAGATTTCTAAGTACGGGGTTGAAACCGAAGTGTCTGAAGAGTTGATTATGTACCCAGCTTGACGTGACGACCGACGAAGCCACCCTGATGTGTCTTACTGTGAATTCAAACTCATCTACCTCATAGGGTGGAGCAGCATTGGTTAATGCCTGCTCGAGAGATTCATAGTATGCAAGCGTAAGCAGCCTTTCTACCTTATCTTCAAGTTCAATCCCGCCCTGTACAGCTAGCTCCTCCAGTATTGCCATCTGCCTGCTTCGAATGATGTATTGGTAGTTATTGAGCATCCTTTTTTTAATCCGGGTTGATACTTGTGCTTCAGACTCATGAGTATGACCCGATGTTTGCCAGAGTCTGAATAGGCGTTCCACTAAAGCGGCTTGGGCCGGATTCTGTTTTTGACCACGGAAAACAATAATCCCCCCCCCGGGTCTCACCAGTCACTTCCAGTTTTGGATAACCCGCAGGCACAGGATAAACCTGTGTGTCATCCTCGACCTGGACAACGTATCCGACGGGTTTGCTGTGTGCTAACAATTCATTAAGAGCCTGCTGTTGTATATCCTCTCTCAGGACATGAACCTGGATATAGGCAGAGGTGGCTGCTGCCAGGAGAGCATCATCATTGATAAAGAGTGATTGACCCAGGCGTTTCAGCTCAGGAGGCTGATCACCTGCAGCGATAAGACGCATGAAGGTACGCTCATACACTTCAACTTTTTCTACTTCAATGATGGCAAGGGGCACAAAGTCATCACGGGTGCCGAGGTATCCTGCTCTGTGATCGGCACCTTGCAGCAATGCTGACAGTTGTGGGGGACTGGCGATTTTCGTTAACGGTTCTAAAGATTGGACGCCACTCCATTGATCACGAACAGCCTTAACTGAATCCTGATCGGTCATGCCGCTTCTGACTTCAATGACCAGTTGCTTTTCTGCAAGGTTATGGGTGAACCTGAAGACACCCTCATCACCGATCTTCAGGAGTTTGGTGTACTTCTGAGCAATGTCATTTTCGTCTGTTTCAAACAGGTCAACGCTGGAAACGCTACCATCAGTGACGGAAAGAATGTCTGTAAAGCTAATGCCAGGGCCGGTATAGACTGCTCTGAATGTCGACAGATCAGGGTAGGTGGTGGTAAAGGATTTGGGTATTGGCTGTTGGTCATCACCTAAAGTGGGCTTAACGATGACCTCACTCTGGACAAACTCGTAATGTCCCTTGTCCTGAATATCGACAGATATTGTCTGCAGTTTGCGCTCGGGCAGTGCCTGTGTACCCATGATGAAAGAGCTGGTGGCAAAGGCCACGGCAAGGCTTAAAGCATTGGGGCGTGCGTTCGTCATTCTACTACCTCAGAAGAACGAAACCAGTATGTATTCCTTCATACTGCTTTCGGTTGGATGGTTATCAAGAGGCCATCCGCTGATTTCTGATCAGAATTCGTCGCTGGTCTCTTTATTGTCTCCCGAGAGGCATTTCCCGATCATGACAAGAGAGCTTCTTGTCATTGTCCTGTTGCCACTCGAAGAAGGCACTCAGAGTGTAGGAGTAAGGAGTACTTTTTGCGTGGGAGAATGACCATTCAGGTACATTTTCCCTGAAGTATTTCTCCCAACCATGCTCATACATCTTTGTGGTCCGATCACGTCGTTCACGGAACTGAAGATAATTCTCCTTCCGCGTCCAGCCAGGCATTATGTTTTTGGCTTTAACAGGGTTGGCATGCTCTTCATCGGTTTCAACGGAGCGTTGAGGTGTGGAAACAAGTGTTTGAGCGCAGGTAAACCCTGATACCAGACCGCAGGCGTATGCTCCTGCAGTGGCTACCGAACCCAGCACGAGGCCGGCTGTGGCAGAGGCCAGAGTTTTCACTTTTTGCGGTGTTACCCTCTGCAGCAGTGGTAGCTGAACCCCCTGTCCGGAACCCATGGATTTCACTATATCGGGCACCATACGGGAAAGGGAGCAACTTCAATTAACACGGGGCTGTCAATCGCCCAGGGTTGTTCCGGTAAGTTGTTGAGTGAATTTAGTTCACAATGGCAAAGTCCAATGACAGTAGAATTGTGTTGTTTTTTCGGGGCAGGAATACATTTATGCACGCCTCATAACAGGGCTTGATCGATGGCCCGACGCTACGTATTTTTATACTGGTTGTTTTTAGATGGCTATTAAGGGGGCCATGCACTGGTTTCTGATATTAAAGTTCGTTGTGGATATTCTTATCTTTTTCAGAGGCGAACTTCTCAATCTTCTGATCAGTCCGTGCTACTTTCATGGCCGAAAGGGTTTTCTCAGGCGTTGCAGTCCTTGTAGCCTTCCTGTCAATCCTGTCACTCCTGTGCCGCCATTCATAGAAGGCACCCAGAGTGTAAGAGTAAGGAATACTTTTTGCGTGGGAGAATGACCATTTAGGTACATTGTCCCTGAAGTATTTTTCCCAGCCATGCT